>NZ_JBEYZW010000006.1:0-120807 GCF_040646215.1 Streptomyces sp. NPDC046215
CGCCCCGCCGTCCCCCCGGCCCCCCCCCACCACCCCCCCCCCCGTCCGGAGGCTTTACCACGACCCGCCGGAAGACCCTAGCCCTCCGACTCCGGAGCGGCATCGGCGACGGCGTCATCCGGCTCACCGGCCGGCTGCCCTTCGAGCAGCCTGGACAGCTGACCGCCCAGCAGCCGCTTGAACTTCCGCTGCTGCGGTCGCGTCCGGTCCAGGACCGCGACCTCCAGCTGCTCGGCGGTCAGGGTGCGCTCGCCGCCGTTGTTGTCCCGGGCCAGCGAATCCATCGCGAGCCGCAGCGCCTCGGACAGCGTCATGCCGTCCCGGTGCCGCTGGTCGAGATAGGTGCTGATCTGGTCGGCGTTGCCACCGACCGCGACGGAGCCGTGCTCGTCGACGATGGAGCCGTCGTGCGGCAGCCGGTAGATCTGATCGTCCTCGGGGCCGGCCCCGACCTCGGCGACGATCAGCTCCACCTCGTACGGCTTCTCACCGGCACTGGAGAAAATAGTGCCCAGCGTCTGGGCGTAGACATTGGCAAGACCCCGGGCCGTGACGTCGTCCCGGTCATAGGTATAGCCGCGCAGGTCGGCGTAGCGCACCCCGCCGATGCGCAGGTTCTCGAACTCGTTGTACTTCCCGACCGCGGCGAACGCGATCCGGTCGTAGATCTCGCTGACCTTGTGCAGCGCCCGGGACGGGTTCTCGGCGACGAACACCACGCCGTCGGCGTACTGGAGCACGACGACGCTGCGGCCACGAGCGATGCCCTTGCGGGCGTACTCGGCGCGGTCGGCCATGGCCTGCTGGGGTGAGACATAGAACGGCGTCGACACCGGCTATCCGTCCCTTTCTGTCAGCTGGGGGAACATTCCGTCAGTCCTCAGAGCAGTGCGGCCCGCGGGCCGTCCGGCTCCTCGAGCCGGCGCTCGTGGATCGCGCGGACGATCTCGGAGCACTGAGCCTCGGTCAGCTTCCGGAAGCCCTCGTCGGTGATGACGGTGACGATCGGGTAGATACGGCGCGCGAGGTCGGGCCCGCCCGTCGCGGAGTCGTCGTCAGCCGCGTCGTACAGGGCCTGGACGACGAGCGTGGTGGCCTCGCTCTCCGTCAGATCCTCCCGGAAGAGCTTCTTCAGCGACCCGCGGGCGAAGACCGACCCGGAGCCGATGGCGGCGAAGCCGTGCTCCTCGGACCGCCCGCCCGTCACGTCGTAGGAGAAGATGCGGCCCTTCTGGCGGTTGACGTCCCAGCCCGCGAAGATCGGCACCACGGCGAGGCCCTGCATGGCCATGCCGAGGTTGCTGCGGATCATCGTGGAGAGCCGGTTGGCCTTGCCCTCCAGGGAGAGCTGAGCACCCTCGACCTTCTCGAAGTGCTCCAGCTCCAGCTGGAAGAGCTTGACCATCTCCACGGCCAGCCCGGCCGTGCCGGCGATCCCGACCGCCGAGTACTCGTCCGCGGGGAAGACCTTCTCGATGTCCCGCTGCGCGATGACATTGCCCATCGTCGCCCGCCGGTCACCGGCCAGCACCACACCGCCGGGGAACGAGGCCGCGACGATGGTGGTGCCGTGGGGCACCTCGATCATGCCCTTGACCGCCGGCATGGGCCGGTTGCCCGGCAGCAGCTCCGGGGAGTGGGCGCCCAGGAAGTCCATGAAGGACGACGAGCCGGGTGTCAGGAAGGCAGCCGGTAGACGCCCGGTGCTACGAGTGTTGGCTTCCACGCATTTCCTTCCAGGTATGCGATCGCGCGGCGCGTCGCGTCACGATCGTCTCTCAACTTGCCGCACGCTGAATTGCAGTTGAAGCACAGTACGCCACGGACTTTACCCGCTTCATGATCATGGGCCATGCGCGAGATCACTCCGGGCCGGAGCGAGGCTCCCAGGAGACCCGGGGAGACCTGAGGAGAGGGGCGCCTCCCCTCACCCCACTCATTCACCTTCGATGTGAAGGCAAAGCCGCCTCACTGCCCACCCTTCTGAACAAATGACCTCACGAAATCCTCTGCGTTCTCTTCGAGCACATCATCGATCTCGTCCAGCACAGAGTCCACGTCGTCCGACAGCTTCTCCTGCCGTTCCTTGAGGTCCTCCGATACCTGCGCGTCCTGCGCCTGCTCCTCCACGTCCTCCGTGGATCGCGTGGCCTTCTGCTGCCCGCCGCCGGTGTCCTTGGTCGCCATATCCCTCACCCCGCTCGGTTCGACGTACAAGATCGGATGTTCTGAGACCTTCAAGATCAGACCCTACAAGCCGGGTCCGACGCAGGCCCTGTACTTGCTACAACGTCCCGGAACCACCGTGATGATTCCCAGAACGCAGCGTTCTCAGACTTTCCCCCGGCTACCGCCGGGAGGTGCCCCTGTCAGCCGCCCGACAGGACCCGCACCAGGTCCTCGGCCGTGCGGCAGCGGTCCAGCAGTTCCTTGACGTGGTTGCGCGTGCCGCGCAGTGGCTCCAGGGTGGGCACCCGTTGCAGGGAGTCACGGCCCGGGAGGTCGAAGATCACCGAGTCCCAGGAGGCGGCCGCCACGTCGTCGGCGTACTGCTCCAGGCAGCGGCCCCGGAAGTAGGCCCGGGTGTCCTCGGGCGGCGCCGTGCGGGCCCGCATGACCTCCGTCTCGTCCAGCAGCCGCTTCATCCGGCCACGGGCCGCGAGCCGGTTGTACAGGCCCTTGTCGGCCCGTACGTCCGCGTACTGCAGGTCGACCAGGTGTAGCCGGGCGGCGTCCCACTCCAGGCTGTCGCGGCGGCGGTAGCCCTCCAGGAGCTCCAGCTTGGCCACCCAGTCCAGCTCGCCCGCCAGGCTCATCGGGTCGCGCTCCAGCCGGCCCAGCACGTCCTCCCAGCGGCCGAGGACGTCCTTGGTCTGCTCGTCCGCGTCCGCGCCGAAGCGGTCCTCGACGTACTTGCGCGCCAGCTCGAAGTACTCCATCTGCAGCTGGACGGCCGTGAGCGTGCGGCCGCTGCGGAGCGTGATCAGGCGGCGCAGCGTCGGGTCGTGGCTGATCCGGTGGAGGGTGCGGACGGGCTGGTCCACGGCGAGGTCGGCGGCGATGAAGCCGTCCTCGATCATGGACAGGACCAGGGCCGTGGTGCCCAGCTTGAGGTAGGTGGAGATCTCGGAGAGGTTGGCGTCGCCGATGATCACGTGCAGCCGGCGGTACTTCTCGGCGTCGGCGTGCGGCTCGTCGCGGGTGTTGATGATGGGCCGCTTGAGGGTGGTTTCCAGGCCCACCTCCACCTCGAAGTAGTCGGCGCGCTGGCTGAGCTGGAAGCCGTGGTCGTGGCCGTCCTGCCCGATGCCCACTCGGCCGGCGCCGGTGACGACCTGCCGGGAGACGAAGAAGGGCGTCAGGTGGCGGACGATGTCCGAGAAAGGGGTCTCCCGCTTCATCAGGTAGTTCTCGTGGGTGCCGTAGGAGGCGCCCTTGTTGTCGGTGTTGTTCTTGTAGAGGTGGATCGGCTGGGCTCCGGGCAGCTGGGCGGCGCGCTCGGCGGCCTCCGCCATGATCCGCTCCCCCGCCTTGTCCCAGAGGACGGCGTCGCGGGGGTTGGTGATCTCGGGGGAGCTGTACTCGGGGTGCGCGTGGTCGACGTAGAGCCGCGCGCCGTTGGTGAGGATGACATTGGCCAGGCCGATGTCCTCGTCCGTGAGCTGGCTGGAGTCGGCGGCCTCACGGGCGAGGTCGAAGCCGCGGGCGTCCCGCAGCGGATTCTCCTCCTCGAAGTCCCAGCGGGCTCGTCGCGCCCGGTGCATCGCCGCCGCGTAGGCGTTGACGATCTGGGACGAGGTGAGCATGGCATTGGCGTTCGGGTGACCGGGGACGGAGATCCCGTACTCCGTCTCAATGCCCATTACTCGCCGTACGGTCATGCGGCCCTCCTTGCCCGGCGGCGCCCCCTGGTGGGGTCGGCGCTCAAGTACCGCTGCGCATCCGGTTCCTGTGTCCCCGATCCCCCACTGCGCTTCGCGGCGGTATCGAAGAGCCTAGAACGGCTTTGCGGCAGTGGGGAGATCATTACAGTCATTGCTCCGGTTCGTGCCGTACCCGGCCCGTCGGCTCCCCCGTGGCGCGGATGTGGTGCAAAAACACGTCCGGCCACGGACGCCCTGGGTGTCCCCCCGCCAGGGCGGGGGGCGGGACATCCGCGGCCGGACGGCGGTCTTACAGGTACTGACCGGTATTGGCCACCGTGTCGATGGAGCGTCCGGTGTCCGCGCCCTGCTTTCCGGTGACGAGCGTGCGGATGAAGACGATCCGCTCGCCCTTCTTGCCGGAGATGCGGGCCCAGTCGTCGGGGTTGGTGGTGTTGGGCAGGTCCTCGTTCTCCTTGAACTCGTCCACGCAGGCGGCGAGCAGGTGGGAGACGCGCAGGCCCTTCTGGTTGTGGTCGAGGAAGGCTTTGATGGCCATCTTCTTGGCCCGGTCCACGATGTTCTGGATCATGGCGCCGGAATTGAAGTCCTTGAAGTAGAGGACTTCCTTGTCACCATTGGCGTAGGTGACCTCCAGGAAGCGGTTCTCCTCGGATTCGGCGTACATCTGCTCGACGACCGACTGGATCATCCCGGCCACGGCGGCCTTGGGGTCACCGGAGTGCTCGGTGAGGTCGTCCGTGTGGATGGGCAGGGTCGAGGTGAGGTACTTGGAGAAGATGTCCTTGGCCGCCTCCGCGTCCGGACGCTCGATCTTGATCTTCACGTCGAGGCGGCCGGGGCGCAGGATCGCCGGGTCGATCATGTCTTCCCGGTTGGAGGCGCCGATGACGATGACGTTCTCCAGGCCCTCCACGCCGTCGATCTCGGAGAGCAGCTGCGGGACGATGGTGTTCTCCACGTCCGAGCTGACCCCGGAGCCGCGGGTGCGGAAGAGGGAGTCCATCTCGTCGAAGAAGACGATGACGGGGGTGCCCTCGCTCGCCTTCTCCCTGGCCCGCTGGAAGATCAGCCGGATGTGCCGCTCGGTCTCGCCGACGTACTTGTTGAGCAGCTCGGGGCCCTTGATGTTGAGGAAGAAGCTCTTCCCCGCGGGCTGGCCGGTGACTTCGGCCACCTTTTTGGCAAGGGAGTTGGCGACGGCCTTGGCGATGAGCGTCTTGCCGCAGCCGGGCGGGCCGTAGAGCAGCACGCCCTTGGGCGGGCGCAGTTCGTGCTCCTTGAAGAGGTCGGGGTAGAGGTAGGGGAGTTCGACCGCGTCGCGGATCAGCTCGATCTGGTTGCCCAGGCCGCCGATCTTCGTGTAGTCGATGTCCGGGACCTCTTCGAGGACGAGCTCCTCGACCTCGCTCTTGGGGATGACCTCGTAGACGTAGCCGGAGCGGGGTTCGAGCAGGAGGGCGTCGCCGGGGCGGATGGTGATGTCCAGGAGCGGCTCGGCGAGCCTCACCACCCGTTCCTCGTCGGTGTGCCCGATGACCAGGGCCCGCTCGCCGTCCTCGAGGATCTCCTTGAGGGTGACGATGTCCCCGGCCCGCTCAAACTCCATGGCCTCGACCACGTTGAGCGCTTCGTTGAGCATGACCTCCTGGCCGCGCCGGAGGTCCTCGAGCTCGACACTGGGGCTGACATTGACCCGGAGCTTGCGGCCCCCGGTGAAGATGTCGGCGGTGCCGTCGTCGTTGGCCTGCAGGTAGACCCCGAAGCCGGCCGGCGGCTGCGCGAGACGGTCCACCTCCTCCTTGAGGGCCACGATCTGGTCGCGGGCCTCGCGGAGGGTATTGGCGAGCCGCTCGTTCTGTGCGGACACTCCGGCCAGGTTGGTCTGGAGCTCGACGATCCGCTCTTCGAGAATCCTCGTGTGACGCGGAGAGTCGGCGAGCTTGCGCCGCAGGACGGCGATCTCCTGCTCGAAATAGGCAACCTGGCTCGCGAGGTCGTCAGAACCTCGTCCCGGCCGGATGCCGCGGTTCATTTCGTCGTCGTGGGCTGCCACGGTCCTCACCTCCTCCAAGGGGAGCTGGACGCTTCCTGACCCTACCTGGGCCGGTGCAGGTTGAAACCCCTAGATCACAAACCCGGTCGGAGTGTGTCCGATCTTCACCCTTGCGCACGTCCTCACAGCAGGGGAATACCCACCCATCAACATCGGAAAGCGGGCGGTTGTATCGTCGAGTCGGTCAACACCCGTCAGGGCTGGCTCCAATTGATTCACATACGCAGGAAACGGCAGGACGAGATGACCGTGCAGAACGAAGACCTCGGCGAGCTGGAAGTCTGGATCGACCAGGATCTGTGCACGGGCGACGGGATCTGCGCCCAGTACGCCCCGGAGGTCTTCGAGCTGGACATCGACGGTCTGGCCTATGTGAAGAGCACCGAGGACGAGCTGCTGCAGGACAAGGGGGCCACGACGCCCGTGCCGCTGCCGCTGCTGAACGACGTCCGGGACTCGGCGAAGGAGTGCCCGGGCGACTGCATCCACGTCCGTCGGGTTTCGGACAAGGTCGAGGTCTTCGGTCCCGACGCGGAGTGAGCTCTCAGACACTGCCGGCGACGGGGAGGGCGGTGAGGACGAACTTGCCGCCCTTCCACCGCCATTCGACCGCCCGGCGCAGGTCCGGGCAGCAACGCGGCACCTTCGCGGTGGAGTAGCCGAGCAGAGTGGCCGAAACGGTGCCACCGGTGATGCCGAGGCCGGTGACGCTCATTTTCTCGGCGGGGTCGACGAGGGTGGCCAGGACGCGGGGCGGCCCGTCGGCGGTGGGTGCGGCGAGGACGTAGACGCCGCTGGGGCGGGTGCCCCCGCCGGAGCGGCAGCGGACGACCGCGGTGGTTTCCGGGCGTCCGTCGCCGTCGAGGTCGGCCGCCGCCTGCTGGACGATGTCGGGGCCCGTGCCGCCGCAGTCGAGGGGGTAGCGGGCGGCGTGGGCGTCCGGGGTCCGCGCGGCGGTGGCGCCGGCCGGGGGCGGTGCGGCCGTGGCGGTGTCGTCGGCGGGCCCGGCGAGCGCGGCGCAGGTGACCACGGCGGCCAGGAGGGCGGCGGTGAGGGCCCAGTGCGCCGGGCGGGGGCGGGTGTGCGGGTGGGGCTGCGGGCCCTCGGGGAGCGGGGACGGAGCGGGTCCTGCCGGTGGCTGCACGCGCGCTGACTCCTGTGAGCGGTGGCTGCGGGAATGATCCGCATCGTGCCATATGCGTGCGCGCCGGGGAACAGGGGGTTTTCGCCCCGGCCGGGGAGCCGGGGCGGTCCGGCGGGTGCCAACTCCAGGACGCCGCCGCCGAGTTCCGCTGGAGGCGGTTCGCGGCAGCGGCGTCCGGGTGAGGTGGCGGGGCGGTCAGCGCTCGGCGGAGCCGCTCTGGGCGCCCGGCCCGCTGTAGTCCTCGCCGTAGGCGCCCTTGGCGGGGCGGCGGCGGCGCAGCGGCGGCTCGACGCCGTCCGCGAGGCGGCGGGCGGTGAGCAGGAATCCGGTGTGGCCGATCATCCGGTGGTCGGGGCGCACGGCCAGGCCCTCGACGTGCCAGGTGCGGACCATGGACTCCCACGCCGACGGCTCGGCGAAGCAGCCGATCTCCCGGATGGACTCGACGGTCCGGGCGAGCTGCGTGGTGGTGGCCACGTAGCAGCACAGGATGCCGCCGGGCACGAGCGCCTTGCGGACGACCTCCAGGCACTCCCAGGGGGCGAGCATGTCGAGGATGACGCGGTCGACGTCCGTGTCGGACAGGTTGTCCTGGAGGTCGCCGACGGTCAGCTGCCAGGCAGGGTGCGGGCCGCCGAAGTAGCGCTCGACATTCTGCGTGGCGATCTCGGCGAAGTCGGCGCGGCGCTCGTAGGAGTGCAGCATGCCCTGGTCGCCGATGGCTCGCAGCAGGAAGCTGCTCAGGGAGCCGGAGCCGACACCGGCTTCCACGACGCGGGCGCCGGGGAAGATGTCGGCCATGGCCAGGATCTGCCCCGCGTCCTTGGGGTAGACCACGGCGGCTCCGCGCGGCATGGACAGGACGTAGTCGGGGAGCAGGGGGCGCAGCGCGAGGTAGGCGACGTTTCCCGTGGTACGGACAACACTGCCCTCGGGAGCACCGATCAGCTCGTCGTGCGGGAAGGCACCCTTGTGGGTGTGGAACTGCTTCCCGGCTTCGAGCGTGAAGGTGTAGTGGCGTCCCTTGGGGTCGGTGAGCTGGACCTGGTCCCCGACCTGGAAGGGGCCGCGACGGCGGGCGGCACCGGTCGGTTCGGACATGTGACCAGCCTACCCGCCATCGGGCGCGGGTACGGACACGGCACCCGGGGGCCCGGCTCGTGGAGGGGGGTTCAGGAGGGGGTGCGGGCCATCGCGGCGACGAAGGCGTGCTCGACGTCGGCGGTGGACAGCACGCCGTAGACCTCGCCGGTGTCCTCGACGACGAGGTATTCGGTGGCGGGGGTGGTGCGCAGGGTATCGAGGAGTTCCTCGCCGGAGAGCTCGGCGGACAGGCGCATGCCTTCCTTGAGGTCCTGGGCGAGGGTGCTGACGGCGACCCAGGGGCGGCGGTGTTCGGGGACGGCGACGATGGCCGATTCGCGGACGAGGGCGGTGGGGGTGCCGTGGCCGTCGACGACGACGAGGGCGCGGGCGCCGGCCTCGCCCGCGCGGCGCAGGGCCTCGGAGAGCGGGGTGGTGGCCTCGACGGGGACGGCGCGCCGGGTGAGGGTGCGGGCCCGCAGGTCGGGGAGGCGTTCGCGGAGGCGGGCCATGCGCAGGCTGTTGCCGGCGCCGGTCCAGATGATCGCGGCGAGGATCGCGGCGAGGAGGGCGTCGGTGAGGGAGCCGATGCCGCCGAAGCTCGCGGAGTCGTCACCCAGGCCGCCGGCCTGGGTGAGGAGGGGGAGGCCGATGAGGACGGCGACGGCGAGGGCGCGGCCGATCCAGGCGGCGGCGACGGTGCCGCTCATGGGCTTGCCGGTGATCTTCCAGACGACGGCGCGGAGCATCCGTCCGCCGTCGAGGGGGAGGCCGGGCAGGAGGTTGAAGGCCGCGACGAGGAGGTTGGAGATCATCAGGCCGGCGAGGAGGACGCCGGGGACGGTGCCGGGCTCGACGGCGAGCACACCGAGGTAGAAGACGCCGGCGAGGACCAGGGAGAGCAGGGGGCCGACGAAGGCGAGAACGAATTCCCGGCCGGGGGTCTCGGACTCCTTCTCGATCTCGGAGACGCCGCCGAAGAACTGGAGCTGGATGCGGCGCACGGGGAGCTTGAAGCGCAGTGCGGCGACGGTGTGCGCCAGTTCGTGGACGAGCACGGAGGCGTAGAAGGCCACGGCGAAGAAGAGGGCGACCAGGTAGCGGGCGCGGCCGAGCTCGGGCAGGATGCGGTCGAGCTGGCCGCCGAAGACCCAGGTGATGAGGGCGGCGACGAGGAACCAGCTGGGGGCGACGTAGACGGGCACGCCGAAGGGGCGGCCCATGAGGATGCCGCCGCCTTCGCGGGGGCGCCCGGGCCTGCGGTTCCCGGGCTCGTCCTGGCTTCCGGCGCCCCCGCTGCCGGACCGGCCCTGCCCGCTGTTGTCCACGGTGTCCCCTCGTCGGATGCGGCCCCCGCACTCCCTGGTGCGCTCTCACGATCATGCGGTGCGAGGGCTCTACCGTCGATGGTATGCGGCCGACTGTCAGTGACGGGCCGTAGGGTTCCTGTCATGGGTATCGCCACTGACAAGACCGCCGGGCAGGCGGCCGAGCCGCCGGAGCCCGCCGACCAGGGGCCGGCGGGGCCTCCGGCGGGGGCCGCGGAGGGCCCGGCAGCCGCCGTTCCGGCCCCCGGGGGCCCGGTTGCCGGGGAGCGCGTCGCGGCGCGTCCGGCCGCCGCGCGTCCGGTCGCGCTGTCGCCGTCGCGGGCGGGCGACTTCATGCAGTGTCCACTGCTCTACCGCTTCCGTGTGATCGACAAGCTGCCGGAGAAGCCGAGCGCCGCGGCGACCCGCGGCACGGTGGTGCACGCGGTGCTGGAGCGGCTCTTCGACGCCCCGGCGGCCGAGCGCACCCCGCCGCGGGCCCAGGGGCTGGTGCCCGGTGAGTGGGAGAAGCTGCTGGCGGCCCGGCCGGAGCTGGCCGAGCTCTTCCTCCTGGAGGACGGCTCGCACGACGCCGAGCGGCTGGCGAAGTGGCTGGGTGACGCCGAGCGGCTGGTCGAGCGCTGGTTCACGCTGGAGGATCCGACGCGCCTGGAGCCCGCGGACCGCGAGCTGTACGTGGAGACGGTCCTCGACGCCGACGGCGAGGGGGCCTCGGGGCTGAAGCTGCGCGGTTTCATCGACCGGGTGGACGTCGCGCCGACGGGCGAGGTCCGGATCGTCGACTACAAGACGGGCAAGGCCCCGCCGCCGCAGTACCGCACGGACGCCCTGTTCCAGATGAAGTTCTACGCCCTGGTGATGTGGCGGCTGCGCGGCCGGGTGCCCCGCCGGCTGCAGCTGGTCTACCTGGGCAGCGGTGACGTCCTGACGTACGACCCGGCCGAGGCGGAGCTGCTGGGGGTGGAGCGCAAGCTGCGGGCGCTGTGGGAGGCCATCGAGCTGGCCACGGACACCGGTGACTGGCGGCCGCGCCCGACGAAGCTGTGCGGCTGGTGCGATCACCAGGCGCTCTGTCCGGAGTTCGGGGGCACTCCCCCGCCCTATCCGCTGCCGCTGGTGGCGCGGCCGGGTGGGCAGGTGGCCCCCGGCGAGGCGGGTCAGGGCAGAATGGACGCGGTCTAACGAAGGAGTTCCCGTGGCGATCCGCGTCCTACTGGTCGATGACCAGCCGCTGCTGCGCACCGGTTTCCGGATGATCCTCGAGGCCGAGGCGGACCTCGCGGTCGTCGGCGAGGCCGGGGACGGTCTGCAGGCGCTCGACCAGGTGCGGGCGCTGCAGCCCGATGTGGTGCTGATGGACATCCGGATGCCCCGGATGGACGGCGTGGAGGCGACCCGGCAGATCACCGGCCCGGAGCGGAACGGCCCGGCGAAGGTGCTGGTGCTGACGACGTTCGATCTCGACGAGTACGTGGTGGAGGCGCTGCGGGCGGGGGCCAGCGGGTTCCTGCTGAAGGACGCCCCGGCCCATGAGCTCGTCCAGGCGATCCGGGTGGTGGCCGGTGGTGAGGCGATGCTCGCGCCGAGCATCACCCGGCGGCTGCTCGACAAGTACGCCGGGCACCTGCCGTCGGGCGAGGAGCCGCTGCCGGACACGCTGCACACGCTGACCGACCGTGAGGTCGAGGTGCTGAAGCTGGTGGCGCGCGGTCTGTCGAACGCGGAGATCGCCGCGGATCTGTTCGTCAGCGAGACGACGGTCAAGACGCACGTCGGCCACGTCCTGACGAAGCTGGGCCTGCGGGATCGCGTGCAGGCCGCGGTCTACGCCTACGAGAGCGGTCTGGTGCGCCCGGGCGCCCAGTAGTTTCCGAGGGCGGAAAGCGGAACAGCCCGGTACGCGATGCGTACCGGGCTGTGCCATGTGTGCCGGCGGGTCAGTCCTTGGCGGCCTTGCTGATCTCCCAGAAGCGGAAGACGGTCGAGGCGTCGAGGGTCCACTGGAGTCCGGAGATCCGGTCGCTGGCCACGGCGTACTGCTTGCCCTGCCACAGCGGGAGGACCGGCAGGTCCTGGGCGACGATGGACTGCACCTTGGCGTAGTCGCCGACCGTCGCGGGGCGGTTGCCCTCGGCGGTGGTGGCCGTGATGCGGTCCGTGATCTCCTTCGACTGGTAGTTGTTGAAGAGGACGTTCTTCTCGCCGAAGAAGGGCGCGGTGAAGTTGTCGGGGTCCGGGTAGTCGGGGACCCAGCCCTTGACATAGACGCCGTACTTGCCGGCCTTGATGGCATCGTCGTACTCGGCGATCGGGACGGACTTCACGTCGGCCTCGAAGAGCCCGCTCTTGTTGAGCTGCTTGGCGATCTCCTGGAAGCCGGGCTCGGTGCCGGGGCCGTATCGGGTCGGCGTGGCCCACAGGGTCAGCTTGACGGGCGTGTTGATGTCGGCGGCCTTGAGCGCGGCGGCGGCCTTGTCGCGCTGCGGCCGGTCGCCGTAGACGTCGAAGAACGGCGTCTTGTGGCTGGTGACACCGCTGGGGACGATCGAGTACAGGGGCTCGGCGGTGCGCTTGTAGACGTCGCGCACGAGGGTGCCGCGGTCCACCAGGTAGGCGATGGCCTTGCGGACGCCGAGCTTGCCGACCACCGGGTCCTTGGTGTTGAAGACCAGGTGCTGGACCTCCGCACTGGTGCCCTCGACGACCTGCAGGTTCTGCTTGCCGCCGGTGGCCTCCAGGTCGGCGATGTCCTTCATCGCCAGGCCACGGTAGGCGAGGTCGACGTCGCCCTTCTGGACGGCGTCCTTGAGCCCGCTCTGGTTGCCGTTGAAGAACTTCATGGTGACGCCGCGGTTGAGCACCGAGCCGGCGCCGCCCTTGTAGGACGAGTTGACCGAGAAGACGGCCTGCTTCTTGTCGAACTTGTCGAGCTTGTAGACACCCGAGCCGACGGCCTTGCCGTCGGTGCGGAGCTTGTCGGCGGGGTACTCCTCGCTGTCCACGATGGAGCCGGCGCCCGAGGCGATCTTCTGCGGGAAGGTGGCGTCGGAGCGGTTGAGGTGGAAGACGACCGTCAGCTTGTCCGGGGTCTTGATGTCCTTGATCGAGGACAGCAGGGGCTCCGGGCCGCCGTCGGCCTTGATCTTCAGGGTGCGGCGGAAGGAGTAGGCGACGTCCTCGGAGGTGAGGTCGTGCCCGTTGCTGAACTTCAGCCCGTCCTTGAGCTTGCACTCGTAGGTCTGGCTGATCTCGTCCTTGAACTTGCAGTTCTCCGCGGCTTCCGGCTTGGGCGTGCTGCTGCCCTTGGGGAAGCTCATCAGCGACTGGAAGACGTTGTTGAACAGCAGCCACGAGGCCGGGTCGTAACCGGCCGCGGGGTCGGTGGACTCGATGTCGTCCGACATCCCCATGACCACCGACTCACCGGTGCCGCCCGCCTTGCCGTCTTCCGAACCGCACCCGGTGAGCAGGGCGGCGGCGAGCCCCGCACCGAGCGGGGCGGCAAGCCACTGATCACGTTTCCTCACGTGCACGTTCCTCACAGTTTCCTTGATCGTCTGATGAGATCGTCGGCAGAGCCGGTGGGGTGGGCTCGTTGCGCCCGCTGCTCTTCTCGCCTCATACGCCGCGTCCCAGCTCCCACGGCTGCATCTCGGAGGCGGAGTTGAGCGCCCATTCGGCACCGGTGACATTGTCACGGGTGGCGACGTACTGCTTGCCCTGCCACAGCGGCAGCACCGGGACGTCGTCGGCGACGACGTCCTGGGCCTGCTGGAAGAACTTGGCCGCCGTTTCCCGCTGGGACGCTTCGCGGGAGTTCGGGATCAGCTCGCCGCTGATCTTCGAGTTCTGGTACGGGGAGCGGAGGAAGTTGTCCTTGCCGAAGAACGGGGCGACGAAGTTGTCCGGGTCCGGGAAGTCGGGGAACCAGCCCATGCCGTAGACGGCGTACTTGCCCTTCGCGGCCTCCGGGCGGAACTCCGCCCACTTCACGCCCTGGAGCTTGGTGCTGAACAGCCCGCTGTCGTTGAGCTGCTTCTGCAGGGACTTGAACGCCTTGCCGGTGGCCTCACCGTAGTGGTCGTCGGTGTAGGTCAGCGTCAGCGGCACAGGCGAGGTGATGTTCGCGGCCCGCAGGATCGAGCGGGCCTTGTCGACGCTCGGCTCGCCGTAGCGGTTGGCGAAGGAGTTCTGGTGGCCGGTGATGCCGCTGGGGACGAGCGAGTACAGCGGTTCGCTGGTGCGCTGGTAGTCGTCGCGGGCCAGTGCCTGGCGGTCGACGAGCTGCGCCATGGCCTGGCGCACCGCCTTGTTCTTCACCGTGGGGTCGTTGGTGTTGAAGGCGAGGAAGCTGATCTCCCGGCCGGGGGCTTCCAGCAGGCGGACGCCCTTTTCCGTGGAGGCGCGCATCCGGCTGAGCTGCGCGGGCGCCAGGGTGCGGTTCATGATGTCGATCTCGCCGCCCTTGAGGGCCTTCTCCATCGACTTGGCGTCGTCGTAGAAGCGCATCTCGACCTTGTCGTTCTGCAGCTTCACGGCGCCCTGGTAGCCGCTGTTCTTGTTGAAGACGGCCTTGACGACCCGGCCGTCCTTCTCCTCGGTCTGCAGGGTGTAGGGGCCGGAGCCGACGACCTTGAAGCCGTTGTCGAGCTTGTTCTTGGCGTAGCTCTCGCTGTCCACGATGGCCGCGGCCGGGGTGGCGATCTTCTGGGGGAAGGTCGCGTCGGGCGACTTCAGGTGGAAGACGACCTCCAGGTCGTTCGGGGTCTCCACCGAGTCGATGTTGCTGAGGAGCGAGACGGGGCCGTTCTCGAAGTTGATGGCCCGGGCGCGGTCGATGGAGAACTTGACGTCCTCGGCGGTGAGCGCGTGTCCGTTGGAGAACTTCAGCCCGCTGCGCAGGGTGCAGCGGAACTGTTCGTTGCGGCGGTCCCCCCAGGAGCACTTGGAGGCGGCGTCGGCGACCGGGCTGGTGCCGGAGCGCGGCAGGCGGAGCAGGGTCTGGAAGGTGCTGTGCAGGACGTTCCAGGCGCCGATGTCGTACGCGACGGCCGGGTCGAAGGGCGCCGGGGCGTCCGTCGTCTCCTCGAACCGGTCGGTGGTGCCGATGACGATGGCGCCGTTGCCCTTGCCGGCTCCGTCGCCCCCGCCACAGGCAGCGAGCGTGGGGGCCAGCAGGACTGCCAGGAGCGGCAGCACCAACGTCTTGCGGTTCATTATGCGGGGTTCTCCCTGTGATGCGATCGGCTCCCGGGACCATACCGACGGAGGATGCGCCGGGCCCATGGGGAGCCGTGAAGTTCTCGCGAAAAGATTAGTGCGCGGGGCCGGTGCGGCTGGAACACGGTGAAGTTGAGGCGATATCACGCCGTGATAACAACCACCGGTTCACCGATTACCGGACGCCGGAACGATTCACACAGTAGATCATCAATCAGGACACAAAGGTGCGCTTCCACCGCATAGGAATGCCACGGGGTGATCGATCACGCACTCAACGACCCTTGACGCGGTGACGAAGCTCACTCTTGACGGTCATCGGCGGCGCCGGGAATTGAAGCGTCGCATTCGTCACGGAAAACAGTCGTTCCGCCTCCCGGAGTTCCGTGAACATTCGCCGGGACACGCTCAGTGACGCGTCAGTGCTTTCCGGTCATCAGACCGCGGAGAAAACGGAGATCGACTTCCTCCAGGGAGCTCACGACCGTGCGGCCGTGCGCGGCGGGGATGGGCGCCACCGACGGCACCGCCACCACCCGGCAGCCGGCCGCCTCGGCGGCCGCCACCCCGGTCATGGTGTCCTCCACGACGGCGCAGCGCGCCGGATCGGCCCCGAGCCGGGCGGCGGCGAGCAGGTACGGGTCCGGGTGCGGCTTCGTCCGCTCCATCTCGTCGCCCGCGACGGTCAGCGCGAAGTTCTCCGGCCCCAGGGAGTGCAGCACCCGGTCGATGATCTGCCGGTGCGAGGCCGACACCAGGGCGGTGGGGACGGAGTGGGCGGCGAGTTCGGCGAGGAGTCTGCGGGCGCCGGGCATCAGGGGCACGCCGCGGCCGATCATCTCGGAGAAGCGGCTGTTCAGCAGCACGGTCAGCTCGGCCACGGCGATCCTCGCCCCGGTGGCCTGGATGAGGAACGCGGCGCTGCGGGTCATGGGCCCGCCGACGACCACTTCCCGGTACTCCTCCAGGAGCTGGTGGCCGAGCTCGGCGAAGACCGCCACCTCGACCTCCCACCAGAAGCCCTCGGTGTCCACCAGTGTGCCGTCCATGTCGAGCAGAACGGCCTGCAGGGCCGAGCCGGCGGCCGGTCGGGGATCGACGGCGGCGATGCTGCTGGTCATCGGGGCGCACCTCCTGAGGGGGACGAGAAGGCCGGCCCGCCGCGCCTGTGCCAGGAGCGGCGGACCGGCCTCCACCGGACCGACCAGTGTACGGCGGACCGCCTCCGGCGTCGCTTCGATAAGCCCTCGCGGCCGGGCCCGACGCACGGACTCCCGGGGCCCCTTGTGTCACGGAGCCCCGGGCATCTCGGGGTCAGCTCTTGCCGTCGTCGCCCTCCGGGGCGCTCTTTCCGTCCTTGCCGTCCTTGCCGTCCTTCTCGGGCGGGCCGGCGTCGCCGTCCGCCGCCGTCGCCGGCGGCGGGGCCTCGTCCTTCGCCGGGGGCTTGGGGTGGCGGGTGCGGCCGCTGGTGGTGTCGCGGAGGTACGAGCCGTCCGCGAGGCCCGGTTCGGCGGCCAGGCCGCCCGGCTGCGCGGGGCCCGGCTGGCCGTCGCGGCGGCGGAGGTAGCGCTCGAACTCGCGCGCGATGGCCTCGCCGGACGCCTCGGGGAGGTCGGCGGTGTCCCGCGCCTCCTCCAGCGACTGCACGTACTCGGCGACCTCGCTGTCCTCGGCCGCCAGCTGGTCCACGCCCAGCTGCCAGGCCCGTGCGTCCTCCGGCAGTTCGCCGAGCGGGATCCGCACGTCGATGAGGTCCTCCAGGCGGTTCAGGAGCGCCAGGGTGGCCTTCGGGTTCGGCGGCTGGGAGACGTAGTGCGGGACGGCGGCCCACAGGCTCACCGCCGGGACGCCGGCGTGGGTGCACGCTTCCTGGAGGATGCCGACGATGCCGGTCGGCCCCTCGTAGCGGGACTCCTCCAGATCCAGGGTGCGGGCCAGGTCCGGGTCGGAGGTGACGCCGCTGACCGGCACGGGCCGGGTGTGCGGGGTGTCGCCGAGCAGGGAGCCGAGGACCACCACCATCTCCACGCCCAGCTCGTGGGCGAAGCCCAGGATCTCGTTACAGAACGAGCGCCAGCGCATGCTCGGTTCGATGCCGCGCACCAGGACGAGGTCGCGTGCCTTGCCGGAACCGCCGGTGCCCTCGGCGCCGCCGCCCGTGCGGACCACCGAGAGCCGGGTGGTCGGCCAGGTGACCTTGCGGACCCCGCCGTCCAGCCAGACGGTGGGGCGGTTGACCTGGAAGTCGTAGTAGTCCTCGGCGTCGAGCGCGCCGAAGACCTCGCCCTTCCACTCCCGGTCCAGGTGCGCCACCGCGCTGGAGGCGGCGTCCCCGGCGTCGTTCCAGCCCTCGAAGGCACAGATCATGACCGGGTCGATCAGCTCGGGAACCCCCTCAAGCTCGATCACCCAGCGCCTCCTTCCGACCGGGGCGGACGGGTCCGTGCCACCGGTTGCAGTTCCGTGCAGTGTTGCCTGTCTTTGTGCGACCCCAAGACTACGACTTCCGCGGCCCCCGGTCGCAGCCCCTGTGCGGGGCTGTTCTCACAGGGTCCCGCCGGGGACGCGCGCCGGGCCCACCCGGCGGTCACCGGGCTCTCACCCTCGCGTGCCCCAGCCCCTGCGGTAGGCGCGCCAGTCGTCGTCGGTGGCGGCGAAGTCCACGTACAGCGCCACTCCGAAGTGCTCGCGCCGCCGGTCCTCGCGGGTCAGGCCCAGGCGCGCGCCGCGGATCGCCGCCGCGGCCGTCTCGGCGTGACCGTGGTGGCCCAAGTCGTCGGTGTGGTAGAAGGGCAGACCCATCAGCAGGTCCGTGCCGGCCGGGGTGGCCTGGAGGGCCAGCGCCGTCTGCCGGGCCACGTAGCCGCCGTAGAGGCTCTCCACGGGCAGCGCCGTGTCGTAGGACATGACGGCGATCTGGTCCACCCGGCGGGCGACCTGGCCGAAGTAGGCCTGCGTCCACCACTTCGGACTGCCCATCAGGCGGGCGGCGGAGTGCAGCGAGGGCACCGGGTCGATCTGCTGGGCCGCGACCGAGAAGACCCCGCCGCCCGTGTGCACGGCCGTGCGGAGGGCGTCGATCAGGGTGAGGAAGTGGCGGTCCCCGGTCCGTACGGGCTCGACGTCGAGGTGGACGCCCGCGAAGCCGGCCCGCATCACCTGCCGGGCGCTGTCGACGACGGCGGCCCGCGCGGGCGCCGAGTCCAGCCGCAGCCCGCCGCCGCCCTCGCCGCGGCGGACCACCTTGTCGCCCAGCCACGCCTGGACGCGGACGCCCGGCAGTTCGCGGCGCACGGCCTCGATCAGCCACGTCGCGCGCGGGTACACCGAGGCGGGCAGGGTGCCGTCGTGCTCCAGGGGGCCGGTGTGCACGTACAGGTCGCGCAGGCCCGTGCCGGCTATGCGGCGCTTGAGCTCCGCCAGGTCCCGTTCGCCCTTGCGGCCGTCGACCCAGGCGTGGCCCAGCCAGACGGCGTCCCGGCCCCGGGTGAGGGCGTCCTTCGCGGGCGAGCCCGCGTACGCGGCGCGCAGCGCGCTGCCCGCGGCGACGGTCGGCAGCAGGATGACCAGAGCCAGCGCGAGCGCGATCCGCAGGACCAGGCGCCGGCCCGGCCGGCGGGCGCGCGCCGTGGCCGGCGCCGGGCTCGCCGCATCCCTGTCCGGTCGTTCCATGACCACGATCGCCCCCTTGTGTTCTCTTCTGCAAGTGACGCGATCAGGGCCCGGTCAGTTGCCGGTGCCGGGTGCGGACGCGCCGAGGGGAGAGGCGCCGGACGGCGTCTCTCCCCTCAGGGGCCGGCACCGGGCGGACCCGGTGCCGGCGGCGGGCCTCGGCCCTTTCGGACCTTTTCGACCCTATTCGGGCTGGTCAGCCCTTGTCGCCCAGCATGTCCTTGACGCGGGCGCGGACGTCCTCGGTGTCGAGGCCGCGGATCGTCAGCGTGGTGCGGCGGCGCAGCACGTCGTCGACCGTCTCGGCCCACTCGTGGTCCCGGGCGTAGACGACCTGGGCCCAGATCTCGGGGCCGTCGGCGTGGATGCGCTCGCCGAGCTCCGGGTTCTCGTTGACCATGCGGGCGATGTCGAACGACAGCGAGCCGTAGTGCGTGGCCAGGTGACGGGCGGTCAGCGGGTCCATGCGGCTGCCGGGCTCGCGGTCCACCAGCAGGCGGTGGGCGACGGCGTTGGGGTTGGCGACACCGGGCAGCGGGGTCCGGCGGACGAGGCTGGAGACGGGCTCCATGTCCTCGGTCAGCGGGCTGCCGGGCACCTTGGCGAGCTTGGCCATGACCGTACGGCCGATGTGGCGGTAGGTCGTCCACTTGCCGCCGGCGACGGACAGCATGCCGCCCTTGCCCTCGGAGACGACCGTCTCGCGCTTGGCCTGGGACACGTCGCCCGGGCCGCCCGGCAGGACGCGCAGGCCGGCGAAGGCGTACGTCATCAGGTCGCGGTCTAGGTCCGCGTCCTGGATGGAGAACGCCGCCTCGTCGAGGATCTGCTGGATGTCCTCCTCGGTGGCGCGGACGTCCGCCGGGTCGCCCTCGTACGCGGTGTCGGTGGTGCCGAGGAGCAGCTGGTCCTCCCAGGGGAGGGCGAAGGTGATGCGGTACTTGTCGATCGGGGTGGCCATGGCGGCCTTCCACGGCGACTTGCGCTTCATCACGATGTGCGCGCCCTTGGACAGGCGGATGCTCGGGTTGGCGCCCTTGTCTTCCAGCTTGCGCAGGTGGTCCACCCACGGGCCGGTGGCGTTGAGGACGACCCGAGCGTCGATGCCGAACTCGGCACCGTCCACCCTGTCCTTGAGCTCCGCGCCGGTGACCTTGCCGTGCGTGAAGCGCAGCCCGGTGACCTCGGCGTGGTTGAGGACGACCGCGCCGGACTCGACGGCCGCGCGGACCGTCATGACCGCGACGCGCGAGTCGTTCATCTGGTGGTCGTAGTAGACCGCGACGGCCTTGAGGTTGTCGGTGCGCAGGCCGGGGTTGTCGGCCTTGGCCTTGGCCGGGGAGATGACCTTGCCGACGCCGTCGCCGAAGGCGGACAGCGCGGAGTAGGCGAAGACACCGGCACCGAGCTTGGCGGCGCCCACCGGGCCGCCCTTGTAGACCGGCAGGTAGAAGGTGAGCGGGTTGACCAGGTGCGGGGCCACGTCCTTGGCCAGCACCCGGCGCTCGTGGTGGTTCTCCGCGACCAGCTTGACCGCGCCGGTCTGCAGGTAGCGCAGACCGCCGTGGACGAGCTTGGACGACGCGGAGGAGGTGGCGCCGGCGAAGTCACCGGCGTCCACCATCGCGACCCGCAGCCCGGACTGCGCGGCGTGCCAGGCCACCGAGGTGCCCAGGATGCCGCCACCGATCACCAGGAGGTCGTATGTCGCGTTCGACAGTCGGTCCCGGGTCTCGGCGCGGCCCGGGTTGGCACCGGCAGCCGGGTGCGTTCCCAGGGTCGGAACGCTCTGCGGGGTTGTCATGATTACTCCTCGTCCTCGATCCAGCCCATGGTCCGCTCGACGGCCTTGAGCCAGCTCTTGTACTCGCGGTCACGCGTGTCCGCATCCATGCGGGGGGTCCACTCGGCGGCCCGGCGCCAGTTGGCGCGCAGGGCGTCGGTGTCCGGCCAGAAGCCGACGGCCAGGCCGGCGGCGTAGGCAGCGCCGAGGCAGGTGGTCTCGGCGACCATCGGACGCACCACGGGTGCGTCCAGGAAGTCCGAGAGCGTCTGCATCAGCAAGTTGTTGGAGGTCATGCCGCCGTCGACCTTGAGTGCGGTCAGCTCGACGCCGGAGTCCTTCGTCATGGCGTCGGTGATCTCGCGGGTCTGCCAGGCGGTGGCCTCGAGCACGGCGCGGGCGATGTGCGCCTTGGTGACGTAGCGGGTCAGGCCCGCGATGACACCGCGCGCGTCGGAGCGCCAGTAGGGGGCGAACAGGCCGGAGAAGGCCGGCACGAAGTAGGCGCCGCCGTTGTCCTCGACGGAGCTGGCGAGCGTCTCGATCTCGGCCGCGCTCTTGATGAGGCCCATCTGGTCGCGCATCCACTGCACGAGGGAGCCGGTGACGGCGATGGAGCCTTCGAGGGCGTAGACCGGGGCCTGGTCGCCGATGCGGTAGCCGACGGTGGTCAGCAGGCCGTTGTAGGAGTTGACGGGCTCGTTGCCGGTGTTCATCAGCATGAACGTGCCGGTGCCGTAGGTCGACTTGGCCTCGCCCTCGGAGAAGCAGGTCTGGCCGAAGAGGGCCGCCTGCTGGTCGCCGAGCGCGGAGGCGACGGGGACGCCGGCCAGGGCGCCGCTCTTGGCGGTGCCGTAGACCTCGGCGGAGGAGCGGATCTCCGGCAGCACGGCGACCGGGATCTCCATGGACTCCGCGATGCGCTCGTCCCAGGCGAGGTTGCGCAGGCTCATGAGCATCGTGCGGGAGGCGTTGGTGACGTCGGTGACGTGGACGCCGCCGTCGGTGCCACCGGTGAGGTTCCAGATGACCCAGGAGTCCATGGTGCCGAAGAGGATGTCGCCGCGCTCGGCGCGCTCGCGCAGGCCCTCGACGTTGTCCAGCAGCCAGCGGACCTTCGGGCCGGAGAAGTAGCTGGCCAGCGGCAGGCCGGTCTCGCGGCGGAAGCGGTCCTGGCCGACGTTGCGGCCGAGTTCCTTGCAGAGGGCGTCGGTGCGGGTGTCCTGCCAGACGATGGCGTTGTGGACGGGCTCACCGGTGGTCTTGTCCCACATCAGCGTGGTCTCGCGCTGATTGGTGATGCCGATCGCCTTGACGTCGGCGGCGGTGATGCCCGCCTTCTCGACGGCGCCGGCCACGACCTGCTGGACGTTCGCCCAGATCTCGCTGGCGTCGTGCTCGACCCAGCCCGGCTTCGGGAAGATCTGCTCGTGCTCCTTCTGGTCGACGGAGACGATGCGTCCGTCGCGGTCGAAGACGATGCAGCGGGAGGAGGTGGTGCCCTGGTCGATCGCCGCGATGAACGGGCCCGTGCCGTGGGTGCCGGTGGTGGTCATGTCTCGTGTGCTCCTGGAAGTCGTGAGGTCTCGGCGGGTGCTCAGTACGCGAGCTTGTGAATGCCTGCGGCGAGCGCGGCGCCGATCAGCGGGCCGACCACCGGGATCCAGGCGTAGCCCCAGTCGGAGCCGCCCTTGTTCGGCAGCGGCAGCAGCGCATGCACAATACGCGGGCCGAGGTCACGAGCGGGGTTGATCGCGTATCCGGTCGGGCCGCCCAGCGAGAGGCCGATGCCGACGACGACCAGCGCCGTCATCAGCACACCGGTGCCGCTGACGGCCAGGCCCTTGGTGAGGCCCTGCGTCAGGATGGCGAGCACGAGCACCGTGGTCGCGATGATCTCCGTGGCCAGGTTCTGCACGACGTTGCGGACCTCGGGTCCGGTGGAGAAGATGCCGAGCACCGGGCCGGCGGCGGGGGCCGCGGACTTGTCCACTATGCCCTCGTGGCCGGTGGTGGCGGCGACGATCTCCGGGTCGGTCATGTGGGCCCGGAACTGTCCGTAGTACGTGACCCACACCAGCGTGGCGCCGATCATCGCGCCGAGCATCTGGGAGCCGAGGTAGAGCGGCACGTCGCTCCACTCAGTGGCACCGTCGATGGCGAGGCCGAGCGTGACGGCCGGGTTGAGGTGCGCACCGGACGGGTTGGCGATGTACGCCGCCGTCAGTACGGCGAAGCCCCACCCGAAAGTGATGGCGAGCCATCCCGCGTTGAGCGCCTTGGAGCGCTTCAAGGTGACGGCGGCGCACACGCCACCGCCCAGCAGGATGAGCACGGCGGTACCGATGGTCTCGCCGATGAAGATGTCGGAGCTGGACACCCGCGACTCCTTTGTCCTTCGTCCAGGGGAAGGCGAACCCCGGGTCCCTCCGGTGGTCCGCGCCCTCCGAGAGGGCTTTGATCGGCCCGCGGCAGAGTCCACCATAGCGAATATTGTCGTTAGGTGTTCGACAATGCCGACCGATGAACGGCAGTTTTCTGCACGGTCAAGAGCGCGTCAAGGGTTCCTGGAGCGAAAAGTCCCGGCCACGGGGCCGGAAGTATGCGATCGATACCGGCCGGTAACCGAACCGCGACCTGCGGACTTGATCGTCCGTTCTCAGAAGCGCCCGGCGCCCAGATCGCGGGAGACGGCCCGCGCGCAGTCCCGCACGGCCGCCACCAGCTGGGCGCGCAGCTCGCCGTCCTCGCACACCCGCTCCACGGCACCGGTGATGCCGACCGCGCCCACCGGGGTCCGCCGGCGGTCGTGGATGGGGGCGGCCACCGAGGCGACGCCGGCCCAGGTCTCCTCGACGTCCGAGGCCCAGCCCCGGGCCCGTGTCAGATCCAGCACACTTTCGAATTCGGCCGAGCCGGTGACGGTCTTCGCGGTGAACGCCTCACGCTCGGCGTCGGCCACCTCGCTGTGCGCGACGGGGTCGTAGGCGGAGAGCACCTTGCCCAGGGCGGTGCTGTGCAGCGGCTGCATCGCGCCGACCTCCAGCACCTGCCGGCTGTCGTCGGGCCGGAAGACGTGGTGGATGACCAGGACGCCCTGCTGGTGGAGGACGCCCAGGTAGACGCTCTCGCCGCTGGAGCGCGCCAGGTCGTCCGCCCACACCAGCGCGCGGGCGCGCAGCTCGTGCACGTCCAGGAAGCTGTTGCCGAGGCGCAGCAGCTCGGCGCCGAGCTGGTAGCGCCCGGACGTCGGGTCCTGCTCGACGAACCCCTCCTGCTGGAGGGTCCGCAGAATGCCGTGTGCGGTGCCCTTCGCCAGCCCCAGCGAGGAAGCCACGTCGGACAGTCCCAGCCGTCGCTCTCCCCCGGCGAGCAGCCGTAGCATCGCCGCCGCCCGTTCGAGCGACTGGATGGTCCGTGCCATCGCGCAACCTCCTCCACATGGCCGTTCGGCAATGCTGAACACTATCGGCCGATGCCGACCGAAGGTAGCTGACGGCGGGCTCGACCATGATCACCGAGGGTGGTCCGAAGCACCGCACCGGGGGCCGCTCCCCGTCGCCGTACGCCCCCGTGAGCTGGCGCGATGCCGGACTCGCGCCGTGAACACGCCGTCAACACCGTGTGTCGCAAGGGACCCTCGCACCGCGCCGCGGGGCACGCCTACCGCATCCGGACGCCCCTTGGGGGGCTTTCGTCCTTTCCCGGTCGCGGCAAGGCCGTATTAAGCCGTGGGACACCCCTACCGCCGCCGGAATCGCCAGCTACGCTGACGACGTGCGCCTTCTACGGGAGGGCGCAAAGCCGACAGCCGTCGCAACCCCGGGAGCACTTCCATGGCCTCGTTCACGCCATCGACCGCAAGCACCGCCCGAGCCTCCGAACTGCGGGAGGCCCTCGCCTCCCGGGTCGTGGTGGCCGACGGAGCCATGGGCACGATGCTCCAGGCGCAGGACCCCAGCATGGAGGACTTCGAGCAGCTGGAGGGTTGCAACGAGATCCTCAACGTCACCCGCCCCGACATCGTGCGCACCGTCCACGAGGCGTACTTCGCCGTCGGTGTGGACTGCGTGGAGACCAACACCTTCGGCGCCAACCTCGCGGCGCTCGGCGAGTACGACATCCCCGAGCGGATCTTCGAGCTGTCGGAGTCGGGCGCCCGGATCGCCCGCGAGGTCGCGGACGAGTTCACCGCCGGCGACGGCCGCACCCGCTGGGTCCTGGGCTCCGTCGGCCCGGGCACCAAGCTGCCCACGCTGGGCCACGCGCCCTACACCAAGCTGCGCGACGCCTACCAGCAGAACATCGAGGGACTGATCGCCGGCGGCGCGGACGCGATCCTGGTGGAGACCACCCAGGACCTGCTCCAGACCAAGGCGTCGGTCATCGGTGCCCGCCGCGCCCTGGCGGCGGCCGGCGCGGACCTGCCGCTGCTGGTGCAGGTCACCGTCGAGACCACCGGCACCATGCTGCTGGGCTCGGAGATCGGCGCGGCGCTCACCGCGCTGGAGCCGCTGGGCATCGACATGATCGGCCTGAACTGCGCCACCGGCCCGGCCGAGATGAGCGAGCACCTGCGCTACCTCTCCCGCCACGCCCGCACCCGCGTCTCGGCGATGCCCAACGCCGGCCTGCCGGTCCTGGGGAAGAACGGGGCGCACTACCCGCTGTCGCCCGAGGAGCTGGCCGACGCGCACGAGACGTTCGTCCGGGAGTACGGGCTGTCGCTGGTCGGCGGCTGCTGCGGCACGACGCCGGAGCACCTGCGGCAGGTCGTGGAGCGGGTCCGGGGCATGCGGCCCACCGAGCGGCAGCCCCGGCCCGAGCCGGGTGCCGCCTCGCTCTACCAGACGGTCCCCTTCCGCCAGGACACCTCGTACCTGGCCATCGGCGAGCGGACCAACGCCAACGGCTCGAAGAAGTTCCGCGAGGCCATGCTGGAGGGCCGCTGGGACGACTGCGTGGAGATGGCCCGCGACCAGATCCGCGAGGGCGCCCACATGCTCGACCTGTGCGTCGACTACGTCGGGCGGGACGGCGTCGCGGACATGGAGGAGCTGGCCGGCCGGTTCGCCACGGCCTCGACGCTGCCGATCGTGCTGGACTCCACCGAGCTGGACGTCATCCGGGCCGGGCTGGAGAAGCTCGGCGGCCGGGCCGTCATCAACTCCGTCAACTACGAGGACGGCGACGGCCCCGAGTCGCGCTTCGCGAAGGTGACCGCGCTGGCCGCCGAGCACGGCGCGGCGCTGATCGCCCTGACCATCGACGAGGAGGGCCAGGCCCGCACCGTCGAGAACAAGGTCGCCATCGCCGAGCGGCTCATCGCCGACCTCACCGGCAACTGGGGCATCCATGAGTGCGACATCCTCATCGACACCCTCACCTTCACCATCTGCACCGGCCAGGAGGAGTCCCGCAAGGACGGCATCGCCACGATCGAGGCGATCCGCGAGCTCAAGCGCCGCCACCCCGACGTCCAGACCACCCTGGGCCTGTCCAACATCTCCTTCGGCCTGAACCCGGCCGCCCGGGTGATCCTGAACTCCGTCTTCCTCGACGAGTGCGTCAAGGCCGGCCTGGACTCGGCGATCGTGCACGCCAGCAAGATCCTGCCGATCGCCCGCCTGGAGGAGGAGCAGGTCAAGGTCGCCCTCGACCTGATCTACGACCGGCGCGCCGAGGGCTACGACCCCCTGCAGCGGCTCATGGAGCTGTTCGAGGGCGTCAACATGAAGTCGATGAAGGCGGGCAAGGCCGAGGAGCTGCTCGCGCTGCCGCTCGACGAGCGGCTCCAGCGCCGCATCATCGACGGCGAGAAGAACGGCCTGGAGGCCGACCTCGACGAGGCCCTGCGCGACCGCCCCGCCCTGGACATCGTCAACGACACCCTGCTGGAGGGCATGAAGGTCGTCGGCGAGCTCTTCGGCTCCGGCCAGATGCAGCTGCCGTTCGTCCTGCAGTCGGCCGAGGTGATGAAGAGCGCGGTCGCCTACCTGGAACCGCACATGGAGAAGTCCGACGCCGAGGGCAAGGGCACCATCGTGCTGGCCACCGTCCGCGGTGACGTCCACGACATCGGCAAGAACCTCGTCGACATCATCCTCTCCAACAACGGCTACAACGTCGTCAACCTCGGCATCAAGCAGCCCGTCTCCGCGATCCTGGAGGCCGCCGAGGAGCACCGGGCGGATGTGATCGGCATGTCGGGCCTCCTGGTGAAGTCCACCGTGATCATGAAGGAGAACCTGGAGGAGCTCAACCAGCGCAAGCTGGCCGCCGACTACCCCGTCATCCTCGGCGGCGCCGCGCTGACCCGCGCCTACGTCGAGCAGGACCTGCACGAGATCTACGAGGGCGAGGTCCGCTACGCCCGCGACGCGTTCGAGGGCCTGCGGCTGATGGACGCCCTGATCGCCGTCAAGCGGGGGGTGCCGGGGGCCGCGCTCCCGGAGCTCAAGCAGCGGCGGGTGCCCAAGCGGGCGGCGCCCGTGGTGGAGGCCGAGGAGCCGGAGGGTTCCGTCCGCTCCGACGTCTCGGTGGACAACCGGGTGCCCGAGCCGCCGTTCTGGGGGACCCGCGTCGTCAAGGGCATCCCGCTGAAGGACTACGCCTCCTGGCTCGACGAAGGCGCCCTCTTCAAGGGCCAGTGGGGCCTGAAGCAGGCCCGCGCGGGCGGCCCGACGTACGAGGAGCTCGTCGAGACCGAGGGCCGGCCGCGGCTGCGCGGCTGGCTGGAGAAGCTCCACACGGAGAACCTCCTGGAGGCGGCCGTCGTCTACGGCTACTTCCCCTGCTACTCCAAGGGCGACGACCTGGTCCTGCTGAACGAGGACGGCACCGAGCGCACCCGCTTCACCTTCCCGCGCCAGCGGCGCGGCCGCCGGCTGTGCCTCGCGGACTTCTTCCGCCCCGAGGAGTCCGGCGAGCGGGACGTCGTGGGCCTTCAGGTCGTCACCGTCGGCTCGCGCATCGGCGAGGCGACGGCCGAGCTGTTCGCGGCGGACGCCTACCGGGATTATTTGGAGCTGCACGGTCTGTCCGTCCAGCTGGCCGAGGCCATGGCCGAGTACTGGCACGCCCGCGTCCGCGCGGAGCTCGGCTTCGCCGGTGAGGACCCCGCGGACGTGGAGGACATGTTCGCCCTGAAGTACCGCGGCGCCCGCTTCTCCCTCGGCTACGGGGCCTGCCCCGACCTGGAGGACCGCGCGAAGATCGCGGCCCTGCTGGAGCCGGAGCGGATCGGCGTGCACCTGTCGGAGGAGTTCCAGCTGCACCCGGAGCAGTCGACGGACGCGATCGTGATCCACCACCCGGAGGCGAAGTACTTCAACGCGCGCTGAGGTGACCTCGCGGGGACCTCGCCGGTCCGGCTGCCTTTGGGGGCGGCCGGGCCGGCGCCTCGCGGCACGCCCGGCCCAGTGGGCTTGACGAAGCCCTGTGCGGTTCAGCCGCGCGCGAAGGGCCCGGCGAGATCGGATCTCGCCGGGCCCGTTCCGCGTGTGCGCCGCGGTGGCATCACGGCCTCCCTCCGGCCGTCGTCGTGCTGTGCGGAGCCGGTCGGCGCAGCCACGGAGGACTTCCGCGGCTGCACCGGCCGGCCGTATGTCTCCCTACCCCCGTGGCCATCCCCCCGATGGGCCACGAGTCATAGGTGCAAACCTGCGAGGGTTACGGCGGCGAACCAGCCGACGAGCGCGACGGCCAGTGCGGTCGCGGCGCCACTGGAAGCCCGGCGGGGTGGTAACCAGGCCGTAGGGGCCGTATGCCGACGCGTCTTCATCATCCGGCCGCCGATCGTGCCGTTCCCGTGGTGAACCCGTTCTCACGCCTGATCCGCATAGGAGGATCGACGGGTTCGGGGGCACTCCGGGCGGTGAGGTCGGCCGCTTCCGAGAGGCGGTCGTACAGGACCTCCCAGTCGCCGGGGCCACGTGTGTCCGGAGGGACGAGCTGGTCACCCTCCCGAAGGTAAGCCAGCATCCTCTCGTGAGGAGAGGAGTTGCGGTCGTTCATGGATACTCCCATCAGTTTGGCTCCGAGTTGTGGATGGGTGCCACCCTGAGGTCACGGCCTGTCGCGCCAACGAGAACGCCGTGACCTCAGGACGGGATCCAGCACCACCGTGCCCCGGCCCGCCCCGCGTGCGGCGGCCGCTTGCCAGGCGGCCGCCGAAAGGTCCCGGATCCGTCAGGCCGGTTCCATCTCCTCGTCACCGCGCCGGACTTCGGCCTTGGCCTTCGCCTCACCCTCGGCCAGCTCCCGGCTCACCGTCGCCGAGGAGATGCCCAGCAGGTCGCCGATCTCGGTGCCCTTGAGGCCCCACACGTGCTTGAGCTCCCAGACGGCCGCCTGGCGCTCGTCGGCGATCGCCGCCTTCACCGCCTCCAGCAGCTCCAGGTACTCCAGCCCCGCGACCGGGTCGGCACCGAACAGCGGGGGCGCGTCGGGGAGGTCGCCGAACGGCGTCTCGTTCGAGGCACGCTTGCGGTAGTGGTCCCGCACCTTGTTCCGGGCCACCGCCGTCGCGAAGACGATGACCGGCTTGTCGAACGTCGTGCCCTTGCGGAATTCGCGGAAGACCGCGATGCAGACCTCCTGGGTGATGTCCTGTGCGAGGTGGTAGTCGCGGGTGATGCGCGTCACCGACGCGATCAGGCGCGGCTCGATCGTCCGCAGAGCCTCCATGAGTTCGGTCTCGCGCTGCTTCGACAGCTTGCGGACGGGTTCCTCCGAACCACTTCCGCGCCCTGAGAGCTGCCTCATCTCGCCCCTCTCCACAGTCCGGGCACCAGCTTCAGGCCCCGGGCTCCCTCTTAGGACGCGGCAGGCGCACAGATTTTTCAGCCGGTCCGCATGAAAATTCAGCCACGTCCAGGGGGACTTGGAGGCATGGACATACGCATCGCCTTCGCCCTGGTTCTCGGTGGCCTCGCTGTCTACCTCGCGTACCGCGACCCGATGCTCGGCGCCGCCCTCGGCATCGGCGTCGTGGTGGTCACGCTGCTGCTGGCCCTCCTGAAGGAGTAACGGCTCGCCCTCGCCGCCCCCTCCGGCCCCCGGCGGGGGCGGCGTCACGACCGGCCGGAATCGGTGCCGCGGCCGCGCCGGTGGTGCGGCGCACCGCGCCTGATGGAGTCACACCGCCGCCCGCTCGGCCGTGACGGCGGCCGGCTCGGGCTCGGCCGCCGGGGCCGCGGCCCGGAGGGGGACCTCGCGGACGAGCCAGGACGCGGCGAAGACCGCCAGGCCCAGCAGCAGGGCGCCGACGAGCAGCCCGTGCAGTCCGGCCGTCGCCGCCTGCCCGTAGGCGTCGCGGACGGGCTCGGGCAGGGACCGCAGCAGAGCGGGTGTCAGCTCGCTGCCGGCCGAGGTCATCCGGTGCGCGGCCTCCCCTCCCACCTCCGCGGCCAGGCCCGTCTCCGTGCGGCTGGTGTAGACGGCGCCCAGCAGGGCGATGCCGAGCGAGCCGCCGATGGTGCGCATCAAGGTGACGGTCCCGCTGGCGGCGCCCATGTCACGCAGGGGGGCGCTGTTGGTCGTGATGAGGACGGCGCACTGTGTGAGCAGGCCGATGCCGATGCCGACGGGCACGGTCAGCGCGCCGGCGAGGGCCGTGGGGGTGTCCGCGTCGAGGAGCAGCAGGAGCAGCACGCCCGCGACGGTGAGCGCGCCGCCGATGATCGGGTAGGCGCGGTAGCGGCCGTTGCGGCTGATGAGGTGGCCGCAGGTCAGCTGGGCGGCGAGCATGCCGAACATCAGCGGCAGGAGGATCATGCTGCTGGCGGTGGGTGAGGAGCCCTGGGCGAACTGCGTGTACTGCGGGAGGTAGTTCGTCACGGCGAGCATGACGGCGCCGGCCAGGAAGCTGAGGATCTGGGCGGCGGTGAAGTTGCGGTCGGCGAAGAGCCGGGGCGGGATGACGGGTTCGGCGGCGCGCCGTTCGGCCCGTACGAATCCGGCCAGTGCCGCCACGCCGACGGCGGCCAGGGCGAGGACGGCCGGTGAGTCCCACGCGTAGCGGGTGCCGCCCCAGCTCGCGACGAGGGACAGCGCCAGGATGGCGACGGTCAGCAGCCCGGTGCCGAGGTAGTCGATCCGGGCCTTGACGCGCTCGCTGCGCAGCCGGAGCGTCGTGGCGACGATCAGCAGGGCGACGGCGCCGACGGGCAGGTTGACGTAGAACGTCCAGCGCCAGCTGAGCTGCTCGGTGAGGAAGCCGCCGACCAGGGGTCCGCCGATGAACGCGACCGGCAGGATGACGCCGATCATGGACTGCACCCGGCCGCTCCGCCGCGGCGGCACCAGGATGCCGATGATCGCCAGCGCGCCGACCATCAGGCCGCCCGAGCCCAGCCCCTGCACGGCGCGGAAGGCGATGAGCTGGTTCATGCTCTGCGCCGCGCCGGCGAGGGCCGAGCCGGCGAGGAAGAGCACGATCGCGGCCATGAACGTGCCCTTGCGGCCGTAGAGGTCGCCGGCCTTGCCCCAGATCGGGGTGGACGCGGCGCCGGCGAGCAGATAGGCCGTCACCACCCAGGACAGTTGCCCCGGCCCGCCGAGCTCGCCGACGATGGTGGGCAGGGCCGTGCCCACGATCAGGCCGTCCAGCATGGCCAGGAACATGCCGAGCAGCAGGCCGAACACGGCGACGCCGAGCGGCCCACGGTGCGTGGGCGGTGCCGCTTCGCTTTCCTTGCCGCTGCCGCTGTCGCTGTCGCGCATGAACTCCCCCTCGTTGTGTACAACGTATTCAGCGGGATACAACGTACACATCAGCGTGTACAACGTCCACCACTGATACGTTGTACACCGGCACTCCTCGCGGGAAGCGAGCAGCGCGAAGGGAGCGGCATGGCCAGGAAGAAGAGCGAGGACACTCCGGAGGTCCCGCTGTGGGAGCGGCTGGAGAACCCCTCCCCCGCGCCCCGGCAGACCCTGACCCCGCGGCGGATCGCCGCGGCGGCGGTCGCGATCGCCGACGCGGACGGCCTGGGCGCCATCACCATGCGCCGTCTGGCCGCCGAGCTGGACGTCGTCCCCATGGCGGCCTACCGCTATGTGTCGGGCAAGGACGACGTCCTGGAGCTGATGGTCGATCACGTCTATGCCGAGCTTCAGCCGCTCGCCGGGTCGGCCGGCTGGCGGGAGAGCATGCGCGCCTTCGCCTCCCGCACCCGCGACCTGATCCTCGCGCACCCCTGGCTGGCGCAGCTCCCGCCCGAGACGTCCCTCTCCCTGACGCCGCACCGGGTGGCGGCGACCGAACAGGCCCTGAGCGAGCTGGACGGCATCGGCCTGGATCCGGACACGATGATGGCCGTCGTCCAGACCGTCGCGGCGTACGTGCACGGCATCGTCGGCTCCGAGGTCGCCCTGCGGCAGTGGATGCGGCACCGGGGGTGGGCGAGCGGCGACGAGATGCGGACCGAGCTCGCGCCCCAGATGCGCTGGCTGCTGGGCACCGGCCGCTACCCCGTTTTCCACCACTACATCGGCCACGCCGCCCACAAGGGCGACCCGCAGTGGCAGTTCGACAGCGGGCTCGACCTCGTCCTCGACGGGATCGCCGCCCGGCTGGGCCCGGGCGGCACGGCGGCCTGACCGGCGGAGCCGGGGGTCAGTCCTCGGCGGAGCCGCCCCCGCCCGGCAGCAGTGCCGGCAGAGCCGCCAGCGCCAGCGCCAGGACGAGGTGGAACCCGGTGGCGACGGCCAGCGCGTGCCCGTACGCGCGCACGCCGTGCCGGGCCGGACCGCCCAGGGCGCCGTGGAAGAGAGCCCCGGCCACGGCCACGCCGAGCGCACCGCCGACCTGCTGACCGGTGGACAGCACCCCCGAGGCCATGCCGGTCTCCGCGGGAGCGACCCGCGCGAGGACGGCGTTCAGCAGCGGGGGCACGAGCAGGCCGTTGCCCGCGCCGGTCAGGAGCAGGGTCAGCGCCAGGTGCCAGGGGCGCAAGTCCGGCCCGGCCGTGGTGGCGAAGGCGATCGTGAGCGCGTGGCCCGCGGCGGCCAGGAGGGCTCCGGCCTGGAGGACGCGGCGGCCGAACCGGGCGAGCCGCCCCGCCAGGACGTTGGCCGCGAAGAAGGAAGCGGCGAAGGGGAGATAGACGAGGGCGGCGCCCAGGGCACTCGTCCCCAGGCCGTCCTGGAGCGTGAGCGACAGGAGGAGGAAGGAGGAGTTGATGCCCGCGTAGGCGAGGAGGACCAGGGTCATCCCGACGGCGAAGGGCCGCTCGCGCAGCAGCCGCAGGCGGATGAGGGGCGCGCCGCCCCGGGCGTCGACGCCGCGTTCCACCGCCGCGAAGACGGCGAACGCGACGGCACTGCCGGCGAGAGCGAGCCAGGTCCACAGCGGAGTCCCGGCCTCCCGGCCCTCGGTCAGCGGCACGACGAGCAGGAACAGCGCGACGGTCAGCACGGCCGCCCCGCGCAGATCGAGGCGGCGGGCCCCCTCGGCGCGGGACTCGGGCACGTACCTGGCGGCGAGGGCCAGCGTGAGCAGGCCGACCGGCACATTGACCCAGAAGACCGGCCGCCAGGACGAGCCGAACAGGTGCGCGGCGACGAGCGCACCCCCGAGCAACTGGCCCACCGCGCCCGACAGCCCGATCACCGCGCCGAGCGCGCCGAGGGCCCGCGGGCGCTGCCGGGCCGGAAGCAGCACCTGGATCATCGCGAACACCTGCGGGAACATCAGGGCGGCGGTGAGCCCCTGAGCCATCCTGGCGGCGATGAGGGCCCCGGCGCCGGGGGCGAGCGCGCAGGCCGCGGAGGCGAGGGTGAAGAGCGCCGTCCCGGTCATGAACACCCGCTTGCGGCCGAAGAGGTCGCCCAGGCGGGCACCGGTGATCAGCGCGACGGCGTAGGTGAGCTGGTAGCCGGCCAGGATCAGCTGGATGTCGGCGGACGAGGCGCCCAGGTCGGCGCGGACGGCGGGGGCCGCGACGAGGACGATGAAGGTGTCGAGCACGGCCATGAACGCGCCGGCCAGCACCACCGACAGGGCCCGCCAGGGCGCCACGGCCCCGGCGGGAGCGGGGCGGGGAAGGGATATCTGCGTCATGCCCACGATCTTCGGGCGGGCCGCACCATAGCTGTAGTGACCACTTATGCTGGCATGAACAGCACCCCCTTCCGCCGCTGAGAGACCACATGCCGCCCGAGCAGGCCGTACCGCCCGACCGTGTGCGGCGGCGCGCGCTCGCGGAGTTCCTGCGCTCGCGCCGGGAGCGGATCACCCCGCGCGAGGCGGGCATCCTGCCCGGCCCCCGGCGGCGCACCCCGGGGCTGCGCCGCGAGGAGGTCGCCCAGCTCTCCGGCGTCAGCGTCACCTGGTACACGTGGCTGGAGCAGGCGCGGGACATCAGCGTCAGCCGGCAGGTGCTGGAGAGCCTGGCCCGCGCGCTGATGCTCGACGCGGCCGAGCGGCGGCACCTGTTCGCGCTCGCCGGGGAGCCGCTGCCGGGGCGGCCGCCCGCGGACGGCCCGCCTCCGGCGCTCCAGCGGCTGGTGGACGCCCTCGATCCGCACCCGGCGTACTGCCTCGACGTCCACTGGAACCTGGTGGCGTGGAATCGCGCCGAGGCCGCCCTCATCGGCGACCCGGCGCGCCTGGAGCCACGCGCGCGCAACCTCTTGCGGCTGATGTTCACGGACCCGCGGCTGCGCACGCTCGTCGCCGACTGGCCCGGCCAGGCGCGCCGGCTGCTCGCCCAGTTCCGGGCCGACGCCCGGCAGCGCATCGGCGACCCGCACCTCGAACGCCTCACGGGCGAGCTGCGGCAGGAGAGCCCGGAGTTCGCGGCATGGTGGGAGTCGCACGACGTCGCCGACTTCCACGCCAACCGGCGGACGTTCCACCACCCGCGGGCCGGCCTCCTCGTCCTGGACTACGTGAAACTGGCCGCGCTGGACACCCCGGGCGTCAAGCTCTTCGCCTGCATGCCCGCGGACGCGGAGACCGCCGGGAGGCTGCGGGAGCTGACCGGCCCTCAGGCCGACGGCCGCCCGGAGGCAGGTGACGGGTGGTAAGGCACGCCCCGGCTCCCCTCAGTCCACCCGCCGCACCGCCACCGCGTCGTACTCCATCGCCGGATCCGGTTTCTCGTTGAAGCGGGAGTTGGGCAGGTAGAGGCGGTCGCGGTACGTGGCCACCGTCGTCGGGATCCGGAAGCGCGGGTCGGTGATCCTGGCCACCGCGCGCCCCCGCAGGCCCGTCGCGTCCAGGTGGAAGACGTCGACGGCGTTCTGGACCTGCTGGACGACGTACAGCGTGCGGCCCAGGAGCAGCGCGCCGTCGCCGTCGGGGAGCTTCTTGCCGCCCAGGTCGACGCGGCGGGCGTCACCGGTGCGCGGATCGACGCGGAAGAGGCTGCCGCCGCCGTGGTAGACGTTGATGACCAGCAGCGCCCTGCCGTCGGGGGTGCGTTCGATGCCGTTGGTGGTGAAGCCGTCGCCGGGAGCCGCCGTCCACTCGCCTTTCAGCGGCAGGGTCACCACGTCCCGGGGGTGGGGCAGTTCACCGCGCGGGCCGAGCGGCAGGCCGTAGAGCTGCGACTGGGTGGAGTCGGTGAACCAGGCGGCCCGGGGGGTGAGCACCACGTCGTTGACGAGGGTCGCGGGCCGGCCGACCTCGTAGGTGGCCAGGGCCGCTCCGGTGGCGCCCGCCACGACGCGCAGGAGGCGGGTCGGGCCGCCCGCGAGGAAGAGGCGGCCGCGGTGGTCGCTCTTGAGGCCGATGGTGGGGGTGTCGGTGCCGGTGGGGATCACCGTGCCCCGGCCGGTGGCCAGGCTCGCGCGGTAGACCGAGCCGCCGCCGAGCGAGCCGAACCAGGCGTACGGGCCGGGTCCGGTCGCGATGCCCTCGGGGCGGAAGCCGACGGGGAGCGGGAAGGAGGTGGGCCACGCGCCGCCCGTGCCCTGCGCGCGGGCCAGCGGGGCCAGTGGCCCGGCGACCGCTGCGGCGCCCAGGGCCGCGCCCGCCCCGAGCAGTCTTCGGCGTGCCAGGGAACCTGCCATGGTGTGCGTCCTTCCGTGCGGGAAAGCCGTGCGAGGAAAGGTGACCGGCTCACCGAAGCACAGGGCCTCCGGGCGACACGCGCGGCACAGACGGATCTGCACAAACGAACGGGGGCGCTCCCCGAAGAGAGCGCCCCCTGTCGGAGCGGTTGCCGCCGGTCGCCTACAGGGCGACGCCCAGCAGCGCGTCCACGGTCCGGGAGACCAGGCCGGGCGCGCCCTCGTCCGTGCCGCCCTCGGCCGTCTGGGCGGCGGCCCAGCGGTCGACGGCGGCCAGGGCGCGGGGCGCGTCGAGGTCGTCGGCGAGGGCGTCGCGGACCTCCTCGACCAGGGCGTCGGCGGGCAGGCCGTCGGGGCGGGAGACCGCGGCGCGCCAGCGGGCGAGGCGCTCCACGGCCTCGGCCAGGACGGCGTCGGTCCACTCCCAGTCGGCGCGGTAGTGGTGGGACAGCAGGGCCAGGCGGATGGCGGCGGGGTCGACGCCGTCGCGCCGCAGGGCGGAGACGAAGACGAGGTTGCCCTTGGACTTGGACATCTTCGCGCCGTCGAGACCGACCATGCCGGCGTGCACGTACGTCTGGGCGTACGGGTGCTCGCCGGTGAGCGCCTGGGCGTGCGAGGCGCCCATCTCGTGGTGCGGGAAGGCCAGGTCGGAGCCGCCGCCCTGCACATCGAAGCCCATGCCGAGGTGGTCCAGGGCGATGGCGACGCACTCGATGTGCCAGCCCGGGCGGCCTGGGCCGAGGGAGGCGCCGTCCCAGCTGGGCTCGCCCGGGCGGGCGGCCATCCACAGCATCGGGTCGAGGGGGTTCTTCTTGCCCGGGCGGTCCGGGTCGCCGCCGCGCTCGGCGGACAGCAGCCGCATCGCCTCGGCGTCGAGGCCGGAGACCGCGCCGAAGGCGGGGTCGGCGGCCACGGAGAAGTAGACGTCGCCTTCGAGCTCGTAGGCGGCTCCGGCGTCGCGCAGCCGCTCCACTAGGGGAACGATCTTCGGTATCGACTCCACGGCGCCCACGTAGTGGCGGGGCGGGAGCATCCGCAGGGCGGTCATGTCCTCGCGGAAGAGGGCGGTCTCACGCTCGGCGAGGGCCGTCCAGTCCTCGCCGTCGCGGACGGCCCGCTCCAGCAGCGGGTCGTCGACGTCCGTGACGTTCTGGACGTAGTGAACCTGCCGCTTGGTGTCGAGCCACACGCGCTGCACGAGGTCGAACGCGTTGTAGGTCGCCGCGTGCCCCATGTGGGTGGCGTCGTACGGCGTGATGCCGCAGACATAGATACGGGCGACGGGACCGGGGACGAGGGTCACCCGTCCACCGGTCGCGGTGTCGTGGATCCGGAGGTCGCGGCCACTGCCAGGCAGGGCGGGCACCTCAGAAGCGGGCCAGGCATGCATGACATGAGCGTAACCGGACGCATGTTCCGGATACGAACCGGACTCGGGTGTTGGCCGAAGACACCCTCTTGCGTCTCCGGCCTCCCGTGTGCATGGTCGTCGTTCAGACCGGTGGCCAGGGGATCGCCGGCCAGCGTCCGCTGGGTTCCCGGTGCCGTCCGGTGCGCAGCAGGTCGGCCACCCGGGCTCGCAGGGCATGAATCTCGGCCGGAGTGATGAGTTCCGCCAGGCGGGCGGCGAGTGGGCGGTCTTCGGCCAGATCGTCCGAAAGTCGCCGTAGGGCCGCGAGGGCCTCCTCCGGCAGCGGCTCGCCCGCCCAGCCCCACAGGAGGGTGCGCAGCTTGTCGTCGGCGTTGAAGGTCACACCGTGGTCGATGGCGTAGAGCCGGCCGTCGGCCGCGGGCAGCAGGTGGCCGCCCTTGCGGTCGCCGTTGTTGATCACCGCGTCGAGGACCGCCAGGCGGCGCAGGCGCACGTCGTCGGCGTGGACGAGCAGCGCGGTGCGACCCTCGCCCTCGGCGCCCACGTCCGCGAAGCCGACGGCCTTCCAGCCCTCGCCGGGCTCCTCGCCCTCGACCAGCGCGAGCAGCCGCTGCTCGGCGTCCGCCTCCTCGGACACCTCGACCCACAGCTGGACCATGCCCTCGCCGTAGGGGCCGTCGCGCAGCACCGTGGGCGGGACGAGCCCCCAGCCCATGGCCTCGGAGAGCTCGTAGGCGGCCACCTCACGCTGGGCGAGCGTCCCGTCGGGGAAGTCCCACAGAGGGCGCTCGCCGGCGATCGGCTTGTAGACGCACGCGGCGCTGACGCCCTCGTACTCGACCGTGCAGTAGAGCACGGCGTTGGACGCCTCACGGACCTGGCCGCGCACCGTCAGCTCGCCCAGGGCGAGCAGCTCGTGCGGCGTCACGCTCCGCGGCGGTATCCGTTCTGGCGCGGGCATACGTGTCCCTCCGGATCGAGCGGCAGGCTGCACAGGGGGCAGGGCGGGCGGCCGGCGTTGACGACCTCCAGGGCGCGCCGGGCGAACGCGCGGGCCATGGTGCCGGTGAGGCGGACGCGCAGCATCGGCGGGCCGTTCGCCTCGTCCTGGAGCAGCCGCTCCTCGGCCGCGACCAGGTCCTCGTCGGTGTCGGCGGCCAGCTCGACGAGCGCCTGCGCCTCGACGATCATCCGCTCGTCCTCGCCGTCCCAGGCCAGGGCCATGGTGCCGACGCGGAACTCCTCCTCGACGGGGGACTCCAGGGGCGCGGTGTCGGACAGTTCGGCGGGGGCCACGGCGGGCACCGGGGCGTTGCCGCCGGTGCGTCGCACCACCTCGTCGAGCAGCTCGTCGATGCGCTCCGCGAGCGCTTCGACCTGCGCCTTCTCCAGCGCGACGCTGGTGGTACGGCCGGCCGCGGACGCCTGGAGGAAGAAAGTGCGGCGGCCCGGCAGCCCGACCGTGCCGGCGACGAACCGGTCCGGCGGGTCATAGAGGAACACCTGACGGGACAACGTCCTGCTCCCTTTGGTTCGGGTGGTCGAAAAGAGGTCGGAAAGGGTGGGAGAACCGTTCCGGATGCTGGTCACAGGTGGTGCGGCGGCCGGAGCCGCGCCACCACCCTACTGCGCACGCCGATCACGGTGCTCCCGCCCCGCCCCCCACCGCCGCCTGCTCGTCGGGCGCCCCGGCCGCCCCGTCCGCCCCGGCCTCGCCGGCCGGGGGGTGCGGGGCGGGGGCCAGGCCCTTGAGGTCGCCGGTGTCCCCGAGCCGCACCAGGTAGGGGCGCAGCCGCGTGTAGCGGACGGCGGTGACCGAGCAGGGGTCGACGGAGATCCTCTGGAAGAGGTCGAGGTGCATGCCGAGGGCGTCGGCGACGAGCGACTTGATGATGTCGCCGTGCGAGCACATCAGGAAGACGGCGTCGGGGCCGTGCTCCTCCTCGACGCGGGCGTTCCACTCCCGTACGGCGTCGACGGCGCGGGCCTGCATGGCGCGCATCGACTCCCCGCCGGGGAAGGCGGCGGCGGAGGGGTGCTGCTGGACGACGGCCATCAGGGGTTCCTCGCCCAGCTCGGCGAGTTTGCGGCCCGACCAGTCGCCGTAGTGGCACTCACCGATCCGGTCGTCGGTGTGCAGCGGCAGCTCCGGCCGGGCGGCCAGGAGCGGGGCCAGGGTCTCTTGGCACCGCTGGAGCGGGCTGGTGACGGCCACGGCGAGCGGCAGCTCGGCGAGCCGCTCGGGGAGGGCGGCCGCCTGGGCGGCGCCGCGCTCGTCCAGGGCGACGCCGGGGGTCCATCCGGCGAGCACGGCCTGGGTGTTGGCGGTGGACCGGCCGTGCCGGACCAGGATCAGCGTGGGCATGACCACACCCTACGTCGGCCCTTTCCCGCGCCCCTGCGGCATACTCGGGCGCGATCAGCGGCAGAATGCCCTGCGTGATCGTGGACTGCGCCATTTACCGGGACGGACGCCGCACCGAGGGCCCCGCCGACTTCTCCGACGCGCTGGACGAGGCGCGCGCCACCGAGGGGCACTCGTTCCTGTGGATCGGGCTGCACGAGCCGACGGAGAAGGAGTTCGACCTCGTCACCAGCGAGTTCGGGCTGCACCCGCTGGCCGTCGAGGACGCCCTGCACGCCCATCAGCGGCCGAAGCTGGAGATCTACGACGACTCCCTCTTCGTCGTGCTCAAGCCCGTCACCTACGACGACGACGCGGACGTCGTCACCACGAGCGAGCTGATGCTGTTCGTCGGTGACTCCTTCGTGGTGACCGTCCGGCACGGCGAGGGCAGCCCCCTGGCCGACGTGCGGCGGCGGCTGGAGCGGGAGCCGGAGGTGCTCCGGCACGGGCCCACCTCGGTGCTGTACGCGGTGAGCGACGCGGTCGTCGACCAGTACATCGAGGTGGCCGGTGAACTACAGGCGGATCTGGAGGGGCTGGAAGCGGAGGTGTTCGCACCGGTGGGCGGGGACACCAGGAACACCGCCTCGCGGATCTACGCCTTCAAGCGCCAGGTCATGGAGTTCCGCCGGGCGACGGTGCCGCTGACCGACCCCATGGCCCGGCTGACGGGCGCGGGGGTGCCGTTCGTGCCCGAGCACTCGCAGCCCTTCTTCCGCGACGTCAGCGACCACCTGACGCGGGCGAACGAGTCCGTGGAGGGCCTGGACCGGCTGCTGACGGACATACTCTCCGCCCACCTGGCGCAGATGGGGGTCCAGCAGAACGACGACATGCGCAAGATCTCGGCGTGGGCGGCCATGGCCGCGGTCCCCACGATGATCGCCGGGGTCTACGGCATGAACTTCGACCACATGCCGGAGCTGCGGCAGCCCTGGGGCTATCCGGCGGTCGTCGCCCTGATGGCCGGGCTGGTGTTCTGGCTCCACCGGCTCTTCAAGCGGCGCGGCTGGCTGTAGGAGCCGCTCATACGACGCCGGCGGCGGACGTGACGGGCCCGCCCAGCGCGTCGAGGCGGTCGGGCATGCGCAGGGTGACCATCCGCCGCCACCCGACGGCCCGCTCGTAGGCGTACACCGCCCGGATGCCCAGGGCCAGCGCCAGCGCCTTCGGCCGGGACCAGCCCAGGATCGCGCCCATCCGGCCCATCACGGCCAGGCTGACGTCCCGGTAGACGCGGATCTCGGCGCGGGCGCTGTTCCGCAGGACCGACCGGATGGTCCGGCCGTGCCCGGCGCGGGCCAGCCGCAGCAGCTCCTCGTGGCAGTAGGCCAGGTGGTTGGTCTCGTCCTGCGAGATCATCCTGAGCGCCTTGCCGATCTCGGGGTGCTCGCCGAAGTGGGCCATCAGCAGGTCCATCTGGTCGGCGGCCCGCTGTTCGGTGACCCGGCTGTGGGCGAGGTACTCGACGATGTCCCGCTCGGTGAGCGGGGTGTCGGCGCGCAGCCTCTCGTGCGGCAGACCGATGCCGCCGCGTTCGAGGAGCATCGTGTAGTCGGTCTCCGCGGGCACCGGGACGGGGTCGAGGCCGCGCTTGTGCAGCAGGGCGTTGAAGATCCGCCCGTGTTTGTCCTCGTCCGCGCCGTGCCGGGCGATCTTGGGGGCGAGGGCGCGCTGCTCCTCGGGGACGAGGGCGACGATGCGGCCGTTCTCCCAGGCGCCCTGGGCCTCACCGCCGGCCGCGATGGAGCAGAAGAGCCGGTAGGACTCGTCGTTGTCGAGGATTTCCTGGAACACGCTCCTGGCCGACAGCACAGCTGCCACCTCCGTTCACGGCACGACTTCCGCACAGCTCCACGAGTCAAGTGCCGCGGGGCGGGCCCGGCAACAGCGGCGCCTCCACTCGGCCGAACGCCCCCGCCGCGCCCGGTGTCCGTCAAAGACGGCCGCGGCGCGTAACCCGCGGCCCGTACGGGCGTTGTGCTGGGTACCGGCCGTGGCGGGGAAGACACCCCGAGCCCCCACCACGGCCGCAGTCTTCCCCGCTACGCCAGGCCGGCCCGCTCCAGGGCGTCGACGCCGGCCCGCAGGCTCGCGATCCGCTCGTCCAGCGTGAAGCCCGCCGGGGCCAGCGACAGGGTGGTCACCCCGGCCGCGGCGTACGCCTGCATCCGGTCGGCGATCCGCTCGACGGGGCCCAGCAGCGAGGTGGAGTCGATCAGGTCGCGGGGAACGGCCGCGGCGGCGCCCGCCTTGTCGCCGGAGAGGTACTTCTCCTGGATCTCGGCGGCGGCCTTCTCGTAGCCCATCCGCTGCGCGAGCTTGTTGTAGAAGTTCTGCTTGGCGCTGCCCATGCCGCCGACGTACAGGGCGGTGTACGGGCGGAACATGTCGGCCAGGGCGTCGACGTCGTCACCGAGGGCCATGGGCACGGTGGGGACGAGGTCGAAGCCGTCCAGGTCCTTGCCCGCCTTCGCGCGGCCCGCGCGGAGCGCGCCGACCGTGGTCTCCTCGGCGTGCTCGGGGGCGAAGAAGATGACGAGGGCGCCGTCGGCGATCTCGCCGGTCTGCTCCAGGTTCTTCGGGCCGATGGCCGCGATGTACAGCGGGATGTGCTCGCGCACCGGGTGCACGGTGAGCTTGATGGGCTTGCCCGGCCCGCCCGGGAGCGGCAGCGTCCAGTGGTCGCCCTCATGGGTGACGCGCTCGCGGGACATGGCCTTGCGGACGATCTCGACGTACTCGCGGGTGCGGGCGAGCGGCTTGTCGAACTTCACGCCGTACCAGCCCTCGGAGACCTGCGGGCCGGAGACGCCGAGGCCGAGGCGGAAGCGGCCACCGGAGAGCGAGTCGAGGGTGGCCGCGGTCATCGCCGTCATGGTGGGCGTGCGGGCGGGGATCTGGAAGATGGCCGCGCCGACGTCGATCCGCTCGGTCTGCGCCGCGACCCAGGACAGCACGGTGGGGGCGTCCGAGCCGTACGCCTCGGCGGCCCAGCACACCGAGTAGCCCAGGCGGTCGGCCTCACGGGCGACCGCGAGGTTGTCCGCGTCCATCCCGGCGCCCCAGTAGCCGAGGTTGATTCCGAGCCTCATCCCGCTCATCCGGACTCCCCTTACTGATCAGTAACGTCGCTGTTGCGGGGACTCTAACGCGCTCACCCGCGCCGCGTCATCGGCGAGTTGTCCACAGGCGCCGTCCACAGGCCGCCGGGGGACCGCGCCGCGGCCAGTAATCTCAGCGCTCATGGAGCTAAGGCATCTCGGCCGCACGGGGCTGCGGGTATCCCGGATCGGGCTCGGCACGCTCACCTGGGGCCGGGACACCGGCGAGTCTGAGGCGGCCGAGCTGCTCAAGACGTTCTGGGAAGCCGGCGGCACCCTCGTCGACACGGCGGACGTCTACGCGGACGGCGGCGCGGAGTATCTGCTCGGCCAGCTCATGGAGGATCTGGTGCCGCGCCGCGATCTCGTCATCGCCACCAAATCGGGCAGCGTCCCCGACCCGGACCGGAGGTTCGACGGCTCCCGCGGCCACCTCCTCGCCGCGCTCGACGCCTCCCTGGAGCGGCTGGGCACCGACTACGTCGACCTGTGGCAGCTGCACGCCTTCGACCCCCACACCCCGCTCGAGGAGACCCTGCAAGCTGTCGACATCGCCGTCAGCAGCGGCCGGGCCCGCTACGCCGGCGTGTCCAACTTCTGCGGCTGGCAACTCGCCAAGGCCGCCACCTGGCAGCTCGCCGCCCCCGGCGTCCGCACCCGGCTGGCCTGCACGCAGATGGAGTACTCGCTGCTGCAGCGGGGCATCGAGCGCGAGGTGCTGCCCGCGGCCCTCGACCTGGGCATCGGGGTGCTGCCGTCCTCCCCGCTCGGCCGCGGCGTGCTCACGGGCAAGTACCGCCACGCGACGCCCGCCGACTCCCGGGGCGCCTCCGAGCACCTCGCGTCCTTCGTCGCCCCCTATCTGGACGAGACGGCCCGCCGGGTCGTCGACGCCGTCGCCACGGCGGCGGACGGCCTCGCGACGACGTCCCTGAAGGTCGCCCTGGCCTGGGTGCGGGACCGCCCCGGCGTGGTCGCCCCCGTCATCGGCGCGCGCACCGCGCAGCAGCTCGATGCGGCGTTGTCAGTGGAGGCGCTTACGCTTCCGGACGAGATCTGCCAGGCGCTCGACGACGTGTCGACGCCCGTGCACCGCTATCCCGATCAGGACTGGAGCACGCTGTGAGTACCGATCGCCTCGCCGGCGAGGCCGCCTCCGCGCCCGGACACGACCCGGCCGGACCGGACGCGCCCGACGCGACGACACCGCCGGGCACGCCCGGAAGCGGCGACAGCGCGAAACCCATCCCTGACGAGGCCCCGGCCCCGGCCGCCCCCGGCCCGGCCGCCCACGAGCCGACCGACGGCACGGCCGGCGACGACGGCCGGAGCGCTGCGGTTCCGGAGGCGGCCGGCCCTGACCCCGCGGGCCAGGACACGGCCCTGACGACGGACGAGCCTGCTGCCGGGACGGACGGCGCCCCTGAGAGCGATGCGGCCCCGGACGACCACCGCCCCGACGACGCGGACCAGGACACGGCCCTGACGACGGACGGGCCCGCCGACGACACGGCCGGCAACCCTGAGAGCGATGCGCCCCCCGAGGCCCACAGCCCTGACGACGCCGACCCGGACGCGGCCCTGACGGCCGACAAGCCCGCCGACGACACGGACGGCGCCCCTGAGAGCGACGCGGCGGCCCCGGACGCCCACCACCCCGACGACGCCGCCCCGGACCCGGCCCCGACGACCGACAAGCCCGCCGACGACACAGATGGCGCCCCTGAGAGCGACGCGGCGGCCCCGGACGCCCACCACCCCGACGACGCCGCCCCGGACCCGGCCCCGACGACCGACAAGCCCGGCGCCGGCATGGAGACCGGCGTGGCCCCGGAGGTCAGCGGCCGGGCCGGCCAGGAGCAGGCGTCGGCCGGGGGCGGACCCGGCGGCGCGCAGGGTGCCCCCGGTGCGGGCGCGCGTTCCGCGCAAGCGCGTGGGGCCGCCGAGCCGGGTCGTGGCGCAGGCGTGAGCCCGCGGTCGGAGGGCGCCGACGCTGATGTACACGGTCAGGGCGCGGCTCCGGCCGAGGCCGAGGCCGGGGCCGCCGGTGTCGGCCCGGTCGCGGCAGCGAACGCGGCGGGCCACGACGCACCGGCCGCGGACGAGCGCACCGCCGCAGGGGTCGGCGGAGCCCCGCCGCGGTCCGCCGTCGCCGAGGCGCTGGCCGCCGCGGTGCGGGCCGTGGAGAGCGGGGAGAAGTCCGCCGCCTCGTTCTTCAACGAGCGGCCCGCTCCCCCCGCCCGCAAGGCCCCCGCGCGCGCGGCGGCCGGCCCCGCCCGGCCCCCGGCGGGCGGCCCCGCCGGGCCGGCACCCGTGCGGCGCCCCCTGCCGGAGGCCGCCGGCGTCCGTGCAGTGCTCGCCGCGGGCGGGGCACCTGAGCAGCTGGCCGGAGCGGTCGCCGAGGCGCTCGGCGAGCAGGCCGCCGAGACCCTCCGCGAGGACCCCTGGCAGCTGCTGGCCGTGGCCGGGGTCCGCCCCGAGCAGGCGGACGGCTTCGCACGCGCGCTGCTCGGGCCGGAGTGCGGTCCGGGTGACGAACGGCGCGCCCAGGCCCTGACCGGCTGGCTGCTGGAGCGCGCCGCGCTCGAGGGCCACACGGTGCTGGAGGCGCCCGTGCTGCGCACGGCCCTCGCCGGCCAGGCGGTGCCCTCACCGGACGAAGCGCTGGAGACCGCCGTCGCGGAAGGCTCGGTGCTGGTGTTCCAGGAGGCCCTGGAGACCGCCGGCACGGCACCCGCCCAGGCAGCGAGCTCGGACGGCGCGGAAGCGGAGGCGGAGGTGCCCGTACGCCTGCTGCTGGGCCTGGACCGCTACGCCATGGCCGAGGAAAGTCTCGCCGACGGCCTCGCCCGGCTGCTCAGCAACTGCTCGCCCGCGGACTGGGAGAGCGCGGCGGCCACCGCGCCGTCGCCTTCCGCCGGCGAGCTGATCCGGGCCGCCGCGGCCGCCGGCCTGGTGGCGCACAGCGGTGGCGAGGCGGCGCGGGCCGAGCCCGCCGCCCTGATCGCCGCGGCCCGGGCCCTGGGCCTGCGGGCCTGCGCCGCCGTCCACGCCGAGGACGGCAAGCGGCGGGCGGCGGCCCTCGGCGACCCGCACGCGGTCACCGTCGCCGGGCTGCTGTCCGGCCGGGAGGGCCCGGGCCGCGACGCGGACGGGGCGCTCGCGCTCGACGTGCTCGTCGTCCTGGACGCCCCGCAGCTCGACGTCGAGACGGCGGCGATGCTGGTGGAGTCGCTGGCGGACGGCACCCGGCTGGTGCTGAGCGGCGACCCGGCGGTGCTGTGGTCGGCGGGGCCGGGCCGGGTCTTCGCGGACGTGGTGGCCTCCCGCGCCTGCCCCGTGGTCGTCTCCCGCACCCCGGACGCCGGCCCGATCGGGGAGCTGGTGTCCGGCATCGGGATCGGTGAGCTCGCCCAGGTGGACGCCCCCGGCAAGGAGGTCGTGATCGTCCCGGTGCGGGATCCGGGCGAGGCCGTGCACCGGACGGTGCAGCTCGTCGCGGACTCCGTGCCCCGCGTGATCGGAGTGCCCGCCGAGCAGACGCAGGTCATCACCCCGGGCCACGGCGGCCCCGCGGGGACGCGGGCGCTCAACGCGGCGCTGAAGGAGCGGCTGAACCCCGGTCCCGGCCGGTTCGGCGGCTTCGACCCGGGCGACCGGGTGGCCTATGTGCCGGCGCCGGGCCGGATGGTGCCAGGCACGGTGGTGTCGGCCGACGCCCAGGGGCTGCACCTGGACTGCGGGGGCGTGCCCGTCGTCGTGCCGAAGGAGCACCTGGGCGAGTCCCTGCGGCACGGCTGGGCCGTCACCGCGCACCAGGCGGCCGGCAGCCGCTGGCCCGCGGCCGTGGTGGTGCTGCCGGGCGACGCCGCCCGGACACTGACGCGGGCCTGGGTCTACACCGCGTTCAGCAGGGCCGAGCGGCATCTGTCGGTCGTGCACGGCGTGGAGCAGGCGCTGCCGCGCGCCGTCGCCGAGGTGCCGGCGAAGGAGCGCTCGACCCGGCTGCGGGCCCTGCTGAAGGCGCAGAGCAGCCCCACCGGCTGACGGCGGGGGCCGGCACGGCTCCGGACGGGCATCGCCCGCCCGGGGCCGCGGCTCAGCGTCCGGTGCCCACGGGCCTGCCGCCCGGGCCCGCGGCTCCGCCGTCCTCACCCTCGTCGGGGCCGTCCTCGTCGAGGCCGAGCTCCTCGTCGAAGACGGCGCTGACGTCGAAACGGCAGATGACGCGCTGCGGGTCGGCCTGGTCGAACGGCGCCGCCAGCCACTCCCCCGGCTCCGCGGGGTCGTCGGCCGCGGCGACCCAGAGCGTGGAGTCGCCTTCCTCCAGGCCGAACTCCTTGTGGCGGGAGGCGATCTCGTCCGGTTCGTACTCGCCGAAGAGCACACCGAGCGCGGCGTGCACGCTGCTGCCGACGATGCCCGCCGCGCTGCCGGGCGTGCCCGGCTCGGTGTCGACGTCGGGATCGAGATCGACGACGCGCTGGGCCTGGGCCAGCAGTCGCTGGGATTCGACCACCGCGTAGTCCCGGCGGATCAGGACGCTGACGGCGCTGGGCTCCTCCGGGCCGGCATAGGCCGGCAGGGTGTCGTCACCGGGGATCTCGAAGGGGGTGACCTCGTCATAGGCGTCGTACAGCAGTTCGTCGTACGCCTCGGCTGTCGCGGCCAGCTCGTTGAACGCGGCGTAGACGGCCGGGTCGTCCTCACCCGAGCGGCGTTCGACAGCGTCGAGGTGGCGGTCCAGCGCGGCTTTGACCGCCTCGGCGGCGGCGCGTACCTCGGCAGCGGTTGGCTGCGCAGCATCAGACATAGTGCAGACGCTATCCGCACCGGGCCCGTTCCCGCACAATAGATGCGATGCCGGAATACGAATTCTGTGATGTGTATGTGCCACGCGGGGTCTCCCGAGGTGCCACCACACGTCTCCTGACCGACCATGCCGAGTACGGACACTGGGAGTTGGACCGACTGCGCCTCTATCCCGACGGCAGTCGCCGGGTGCGGCTGCGACGCCGGATCATTCGCCAGGTGCGTGCCACGTGGTGAACGCATACGGAGCGGGCCCCGCGGCTGCGGGGCCCGCTCCGGCGTGGTGTGCGCCGGGTCCGTACGGACCGGGTCAGCTCTGCGCCGCGCGCGACCGGCGGTAGATGACCGCACCGCCGAGCAGCAGCCCGAGGCTGGCCGCACCGGCCATGCCGAGCTGGCCCGCGCCGGTGTGCGCGAGCTCGACGGCCTTCTCCGCGACCGCGGCCGGACGGTTCTCGGACTTCACGTCCGTGACCGGGCCGGTGTGCGCGACCGGGGTGGTGTGCGCGGGGCGCTCACCGGCCGGCTTGTGGGCCGGCTTGACGTCCGGCTTCGGGCCTTCCGGCTTGTGATCCGGGGTGTGGGGCTTCGGCGGCTTGTGGCCGGGGTGCTCCGCACCGGGCGGGTTGTGCGGCGGCACGTGCGGCTTCGGCTTGCCGGGGTGCGGGGGCTGCCCCGGGTTTCCGGGCTTGTGCGTGCTGTGGCCGCCCGCGTTGGCGCAGTCGTTGCCGGTGGTGGGGTTGCCGATGCCGACGACGTCGACGCTGTTGCCGCAGGCGTTGACCGGGACCTGGACCGGCACCTGGACGGTGTTGCCCGAGGCCACACCCGGCGAGTGGCTGCTGTTGCCGTGGGCGGCGCTGCCACCGCTGTGGTGACCGCCGTGACCGCCGTGGTGACCGCCGTGACCGCCGTGACCGCCATGGCCCTTGCCGCCGTGGCCGCCGTTGACACACCGGTTGCCGGAGGCGGGGTTGAGCAGCCCGACGACATTGACGGTGTTGCCGCAGGCGTTGACCGGCACGTGCACCGGCACCTGGACGTTGTTCCCCGATCCCACGCCCGGGGAGTTGGAGGCGGTGCCGTTGGCGCCCGAGTGGGCGCTGGCGTATCCGCCGCTCACCGCGGCGAGGACGCCACTGGCCGCTGCCGCGGTGATCAAGCTCTTCTTGGTGACCTGTCGCATAAGTTCTGCTCTCTCTGCCTTGCCTTCTCACGGAATGCGCGCGGACCGCTCAGGCCGCGCGCGAAAGCCCGGCGGCCCCGGAACGGCACGTTGCGCGCGCTCCGGAGCCGCCGTCACGCCCTTGCGGGCCGAGGCACGAGGTCAGTAGTTGACGCAGGTGTTGCCGAAGGTGGGGTTCAGCAGCCCGACGATGTTGATCGTGTTGCCACAGGCGTTCACCGGGACCTGAACCGGAACCTGGATGACGTTGCCGGAGACAACGCCGGGCGAGTTCACAGCAGCACCCTGGGCACCCGAGCTGGCGACGGCCAGACCGGCGCCCGCGAGCACGACGCCACCGGTGACGGCCGCAGTAGCGACAACCTTCTTGAGCATGTGATTCCTCCTAGTTGGCAAACGGTCCCAGCCGCGGACCGCACACCTGTAACGACGAGGAGGTAATCGGGCTACGCAACCCTCGATTCATTCACTCTTTACGGTTAAACAGAAACGAAGTTACGAATTTCTGCATGGATTCAGCACTGGTCGAGGAACCGGTCGAGCACCCGTGCACCGAACCTCAGCCCCTCCAGGGGCACCCGCTCGTCGACGCCGTGGAACATCCCCGCGAAGTCCAGCTCGGGCGGCAGCTGCAGCGGAGCGAAACCGAAGCAGCGGATGCCCAGGTCGTCGAAGGACTTCGCGTCGGTGCCGCCGGAGAGCATGTAGGGGACGGCGCGGGCGATCGGGTCCTCGGCCCGCAGCGCCGACTGCATGGCGTCGACGAGAGACCCGTCGAAGCTCGTCTCCAGCGCCTTGTCGGCGTGCACGTCCTCGCGCTTGACGCGCGGCCCGAGAATGCGGTCGAGGTCGGCGAGGAACTCCTCCTCGTACCCCGGCAGGAACCGGCCGTCGACGTGGGCGACCGCCTGCCCGGGGATCACGTTGACCTTGTAGCCCGCGCCCAGCATCGTCGGTGCGGCGGTGTTGCGCAGGGTGGTGCCGATCATCTTGGCGATGCCGCCGAGCTTGGCGAGCGTCGTCTCCATGTCCTCGGGGTCGAGCGGGGTGCCGAGGGCGTCGGAGAGCTCGTCGAGGAAGGACCGCACGGTCTTGGTCATCCGCACCGGGAACTCGTGGCGGCCGAGCCGGCCGACCGCCTCGCACAGCTCGGTGATCGCGTTGTCCTTGTTGGTCATCGAGCCGTGGCCGGCGGTGCCGTCCACGGTGAGCCGCATCCAGTGCATGCCCTTCTGGGCGGTCTCGATCAGATAGAGCCGCAGGTTCTCGTTGACCGTGAAGGAGAAGCCGCCGACCTCGCCGATCGCCTCGGTCACGCCCTCGAAGAGGCCGGGGTGCTTGTCCACCAGGTGCCGGGCGCCGTAGGTGCCGCCCGCCTCCTCGTCCGCGAGGAAGGCCACCACGACGTCGCGCGGGGGTTTGCGCCCGGACCGCATCCGGTCCCTTATGACCGCGAGGGTCATGGCGTCCATGTCCTTCATGTCCACCGCGCCGCGCCCCCACAGGCACCCGTCGGCGATCTCGCCCGCGAAGGGGTGGTGGGTCCAGTCGTCGGCGTTGGCCGGCACGACGTCGGTGTGGCCGTGGATGAGCAGCGCGGGCCGGGACGGGTCCTCGCCCTCGATCCTCGCCACCGTCGAGGCCCTGCCCTTGTGGGACTCGAAGATCTGCGGCTCGAGCCCGACCTCGGCGAGCTTCTCGGCCACGTACTCGGCGGCCGCGCGCTCCCCCGGCCCGGAGTGGTCGCCGTAGTTGCTGGTGTCGATCCGGATCAGATCGCGGCAGAGGTCGACGACCTCCCTCTCGGCGTCCCCGGCGCTCCTGCCCGCGCCGGCCCCGGCCGGCTTCGACTCGCTCACGCTGCCTCCTCCTGGTTCGCTGCCACCGGGCACCGTCCGCACGCGGACGGGCCCGGGGTGTGGTCCTCGGCCATCCTCTCTCTCCCGCCCGCTCAGCCCAAGGCCGCAATGCTGCCGACATCCGCCGGTCACAGATCCGGGCCCGGCCGGCGGGGTGATCGAGCACGTCCAGATCTTTGGTATTGTTTTCCTCGTCGGAAGGGGAACAGCCCGGAAGACAAAACACCTGGTCCGGGTGGCGGAATGGCAGACGCGCTAGCTTGAGGTGCTAGTGCCCTTTATCGGGCGTGGGGGTTCAAGTCCCCCCTCGGACACCAGCTAGATCAGACAAAGCCCCTGCTCAGCAGGGGTTTTTCTGTTTTCCCGAACCGGCTCAGCGCTCGGCGTGACCAGTAGCGTGACCAGTAGGATTCGAGATTTCCCGCGACCGGCGGCGTGACCAACCACGTGACCAGACCGGACGGGGACCTTAATCAGGCTGCCAGTACAGGCAGGCTGCTCGGACCGCTCGGAGTCCGCCCCGCGAGGCCGATCCGAGAGGAGGCCGGAGCGACTCCGGCAAGGCCGATTCGACTGGCGCTGGAGGCGGCCAGCCGCTTGGCGTTGTCGGCGCGCCGCTGACCGTAGTGCTTCATGGTGTAGCCGGGTCCCGAGCGGTGGCGGGCGTTCGCCGAGACCTCGACGGGGTTCTCCTTGCCCTCCAGGTCGTTCGTGATCTTTGTGCGGCGCCAGCCGTGAAGCCCGAACTCCTCCGGCAGATCGAGCCTGTCGCGCCTGGTCCGCCAGCGGGCCGAAACCTTCTCGGGGTCCTGCGGGCCTCCTGCGCGGCTTCGCTTGAACAGCTTGAAGCTGTCACGTGCGAACACGAGGCCGTGATCAACCCAAAGGTCCCCCAGCACCTCCTTCTCGTACTGCTGACGCTCCCATTGCCATCGCAGGACATCCATCAGGGACTGATCCACGTAGATGACCGCGTCGTCCTCTCCCTCCTTCGTCAGCTTTCTGAGCCGGTAGGTTTTGCCCTCCTCGACGACGACCCACCCGAGCGTGATGCAGCCCTCTTCCCAGTTGACCAAGTCCCACCTCCATCCGAGCACCTCACTGCGCCGGCACCCGGTGGCCGCGTACGACGTCCACAGAGGGGCATCCCTGAGGCAGTGGTGGGTCAAGCCTCCGTCGCACTTCCGGTTGCCGCAGGGCGTCCAGATGTCAGCCAGGAACCGCTTCGTCTCCGCGTCGGTGAGAGTCGGCTTGTCGGGCTCGGAGGCTTTGACCTGTCGTTCGGTCGGCGGTTCGGCGAAGTGCGCAGGGTTGTGTGTGAGGAGCCGCATCGGGCCCGTCACAGATGTGAGCGCCGCCGAGATGATGTTGTGGATGTGCAGGACGGTCTTCGGTCCGAGCGGCTCGCCATGGTTCGTCGGGCACGGCTCCGCTTCAAGCCGCCGATATAGGGCGTCCAACAGCTTGTCCGTCACTTCCGAGACCTTCACGTCCCCCACGTGCGGCTTAATGTGGAGACGAATTTTCGGTTCGTAGCCCGCGGTCGTAGTGCCCTCACCGCGGTGGTTATCTAGCCAGCGATCAAGCAACTGCGCCATCGTCAGGTCAGCGTCCTCGTGCTTGCTCTCCGCTTCGGCAGCGGCCTTAGCCTCCTCCTTGTGTCGCTCGATCTCCTCCTCGCGCTCGTTCAGCCACTTGGTCAGGGCCTTCGCAGCTTCGGTTTTGTTCTTGTAGTCGCGACCTATCCAGTAGCGGAGCCGTTCACCCGTCTTCAGGTCTTCATGCTCCGGGGTTCTGACACCCCAGGTGTTTGGCCGCCCCCTCCTCTTGACCTCTACGGGGGTCCCGCCCTGGCCGTTACCGCGTCGTCCTGCCACGCGTTGTATCTCCTTCCTTGGCCAGGCCCTACGCCTGACCTGTCATCAGTTTGATCACAGGCAACTATGGGTTGTCAACACTGGGTGGCGTGAGTGTGTGGTGTAGCTTGTGGGCATGACGGACCAGGTAGAGGGCACAGAAGTCGTGCAGCAGGAAGGCGCATGGACCGTGCGCATGTGGTGGCCAACTGGGCCGATCGCTGGAGGTCCTCAACGGGTGACCATCGAGCCAACCGACGGCGCTTTCCCCGGTGATGTCCTCCGTGGCATCTCCACGACGATCTTGCGCAGGATCAATCCGATCGCAGCCATGGGTGAGGCCAAAGCCAATGCCCCTGAGGCCGATCTCCCGGACTTCGCCCCACGGGGCGAAATCATGCGACGACTCTTCGAAGGTGAGGGGGTTTCGCCGGCCTACCTCGTGACACTGGCCTCGCTGTACAAGGACATGGCAGACAGCGGCGCCAAGTCCTTGGCTCCGGATCTAGCAGGCTTCATCGGAAGACGCCCGGAGACAATCAGGGGCCACCTCAAGCAAGCACGGCGAGACGGCTACCTCACCACGGTCACAGGTAAGGCCGGCGGTGAGCTGACAGCCGAGGCGCAGACCATTCTTGATGCCCTCGACCTCGAAGCCCTGGGCGTCGGGTCATCGAGGCGGTGAGGGCGGCCGGGGTGCGAACCCCGGCCGCAGTCGCTCAGGCCGCTTGCTGGTCGAACCAGTCCTCAAGGTCCGCTTGGCGACAGCGCAGTTGATTGCCGATGCGTTTGAACGGGATCCCCACGCCCCTCCATTCGTTGTAGACCCAGCTCATAGGCTTCCCCAGGTATTCGGCTACGTCTGTCGCGGTCATCATCCGCCGACGGATGGCACGTAGCTGCTGCCCCTCAGGCTCACTCAACGTCGCCACCATCCTCGGCGACCTGCACGGCGCCGGAGTGCATCTCCAGCGCCCAGTAGTCCGTGGCCATCTCCTTGGCAAGGTCGTGGGGCACCCCAGCTGTGACGGCCTCTGAGTAGAGGGCCCCGGCGATGCGTACCCGCATCAGGGCAGCGGTGCCTCGGCTCTCGATCCCGCTCCGCGTGATCTCCTCCTTGATTCCGGAGACCAGTTCTTCAAACTCGTTGTTGTCACTCACAGATTTCCCCCTTGTCGTCCAGGTCTATGAAGCAGGTGTCACACAGGCGGGCGTCATTCCCCAGCCACTTAGCAACCCCTGTTGCTTGGCGGGTGGAGCAGTATTCGCAGGTACCTTGATTACTTCCGCCGGGCAAGTAACTCCCCCTAGTGCTTGCTTGCTTCGAGATCGAGGACGCTTCCCCAGGACTGTTCGCCAATTTCAGAGTCCACGGGTATCAGTAGTCCCTTGATGGTCATTTCCATGATTCGGGCTGTCTTGTCGGTCAGTTCTGCCGCGCGTTCGCGCGGGAATGAAAAGACGAGCTCGTCATGGATTGGTAGGCGAATGTATTTCGTGTAGCCGGCCCGGTGGAGTTCGATGAGGGCTCGGGCCAGAATGTCCCGACTGGTGGACTGGATGAAGTAGTTGAGCGCTGCAAAGATCCGGTTACGGTCTACGGGGATGCGCCGGCCGGTGCCGGTGTAGATGTAGCCGGTACGCCGCGCCTCACGCTGAAGGCGGTCGGCTAGGCGCTTCACGCCAGGGTAGGTATTCCAGAATGCCTTGACGGCCTTCTTGGCTTCGATCTCCGATACGCCGTACTGCTCGACGATCGCCTTCCAGCCGCCGCCGAAGCACACCGTGAGATTGGTGCCCTTACCGGCCTTGCGGTCAACTCCTGCGGCGTCAGCGGTCATTTGGTGGAGGTCGAGGCCACGTTGGAAGGCGTCGATCATGGTTGGGTCGCCGGAGTAGACGGCGATTACTCGCAGTTCCATGTTTCCGTAGTCGGAGGAGACGGTGACATGGCCTGGCTCTGCGAGGAAGCAGTGCCGCACGTAGCTGTCTCCGCTGGGCAAGGTCTGAGCTGAGATCACTCCCGTGATGGTCATTCTGGCGCTCCGGGCCTGGCAGCTATTTACCGTTGCATGGACGCGGCCCTCCTGGTCCTGGCCTTGAAGTGCGCGGTCAAACCAGGTCGCCTTCCACTTCTTCGCCTTCTTGGCTCGGATGATGGCATCCGTGAGCGGGATGCCGATCCCTGTCAGGACTTCGTCATCGACTGCCAGGTTTCCCTTTTTCGTTTTCTTGGTGAGCCGGATACCTCTCTTTTCGAGGGCAGTGATGATCTGTTGGTTGGAGTTGACATTATCGACGCCTTCGAGGCGGGCGACGTTTTCCCACTTGGCCTGCTCACCAGCCAGTTCCTCGGATTTCGCCTCGGCGTACTCCGCATCGAGGAGGTATCCGGTGCGCTCGATCTGGGCCGTGATGTGGGCAAGCCTGTGTTCCCAGGAGATGAGGCCCTTGTTGCGGCTGCGGGCCGGGACCTTCGGCATGAGGATCTTGAACAGCCGGTATGCGAGGATGGGATCCATTCCGGCGTAGAGCAAATATCCGCGGTGGTCGAGTGGGATCGCTGGCCATACTTCGGCCTTCTTGACGCCGAGTTCGGCGGCGATGGCCGTCATGGAGCCTTTGACTTCTCCGGCGATGGTCTCGCAGATGTAGTACTTGGTCAGTTCTTCGAGCTTGAGGCCGGGCCCGCCTTCCTTAGCAGCCCGGCCGTCGACGAGGTGAGCTAGCAGCTTGGTGTCCCAGGACTTAGGGGCCAGCTCCTCCATCGGAAGGCCGAGGCACTGCTCGGCTACATGCATGTCGAAGGTGCCGTTGTGGGCGATCAGCCGACGGACGGTTCGCAGTGCCCACCGGGTTGCGTCCTGGAAGGCGGGGCCCTTCTCGACGGGGATGACGAACGACTCGTCGGCGGTGCCAAATTGCCAGAGGCGGGCCAGGAACCCGCCTGGGCCGGCGTTCCACCAGTCGAGACCCGTGGTTTCGCTGTCGTGGGCCAGGAGGTCCCGATTCGCCAGGATGAACGCTTTGAATGCGGGGAGGTCCCTCTCGTCCTCTACGACGTGGATGCGGACCAGTTGGCCCTTGATGGTGTGTTCGATGAGGTGCAATCAGGTTCCGTCGGCCGGAGGGGGCCGGCGGCGAACCGGCCCCCTGATCTCGCATCAACTTTATGGGTCAAGTGAGGGCGTTACTTGGCCCGGAACGAGCCGTCTGCCTGGCGCCAGAGCGGCGGGCACTGCTCGGACTTGTCGAGCCCGCGGCCTCCGCAGAAGTAGGCGGCCCAGGCGCCGCCGTCCTTGAAATTCCGCTGTCCGTGGTTGCAGGTGTACGCGCCGGTGTCGGCTGCGGGGTTGGGGGCCGGGGTCACCTTCCCGTTTTCGAACCGCTTCGGTGCTGCCCCGGAGGTTGCGGCCTTCCCGGTGGCAGCGAAGTACGCGCCTGCCTTGGCTGCTGCGTCCGCCAGAGCCTTCACTTCGTCCTTGCGGCTGAGCTGGGCCACGGCGTCAGCGACGCTAGGGGCGTCGATGGTGATCCAAGGGGCGTCGAAGCCGGCGCCGCCCTTGAGCGTCACGCGGACCTTGTCGCCGTCGGCGACAGGCGTGTTCATGACGCTGACGCCGGGAAGTGCGGTGTTCATAGGGGTCTCCTCTGTAGTGGTGTTGATGGGCGGGTCCCAGGGGGAGACATCAGCGAACGGATCATCGGTCATGGGTTCCTCCGGTGTGTGGTTGAGAATGACGGGCGTGGACGTCAGGCAACGGCCCTGCGTATGCGGTGAGTTCGGTTCATTTGCTGGGAGAGCGCGACGACCGCGCGAACGAGTGCCTGCCGGTCTGCCTGGTCTGACAGGGGCAGGCCGTAGACGTAGCGCCGCATGAGCAGTTCACGGTGGCGCTCGTTCAGCCGCTTTAGGGCGAAATCGGCATCCAGCCGGGCACTGAACAGGCCGTCGGTGATGCGAGTACGCAAGAGGTCATCCCTCTGCCCGAGCATCTGACCAATCTCGTCATCTGTGTACAGGAATGTTTCGAGCGCTCTCTTTGCCTCGTCTGGCGTGTAGTGGTATTGATCGTCCATCAGGTCGCGGTAGTTGCGTTCCTTGCTGGCGTATTGTGTGCCAGCCTTCTGGAAGATTTTCCAGAGGAAGGCTTCGTTCCCGTAGTTGTCTTCGATGGTGGGGCGGTTCTCGTAGGCGTGCATCAGGATGACCTGCTTGACGTCATCCTTTTCGACTACATTCCATTTCTGGGCGATGCTGTACGCCACCTTGTCGGCGAGGTCGCAGAGGTAATCCCAGTCAAGTTCCACGTCAGGACGCAAGGTTGAACCCTTTCTTCGGGCTCACAAAGTGGCCCTTTCTGTTGCGCTTGATTGCCCCGTAGCGGGCGCCGTCGACTACGAAACTCCCGTCGCGCTCAACGTAGATGGGCACGGGGACTGCGGAGTACTGGCCGACGAGCAACTGACCCCATCCCTTTTGCCAGTTGGCGACACCGCCCGCGAGGTACTGCGCTTTGTTCTCGTCCATGAGGTGGCCGACTTCGAATCCGAAGCGAGTTCGCCGGTCTTTGCCGACGCCGACTGTTTCGGGAGAGACTGCGTTCTTGTGGGTGTGGCCCATGACAACGGACTTGTCCAGCTTGCGGACTTTCGCCGCGGCCGTGCGGCCCGGAACCTGGTTGAGTCCGGGGAGTTCATGCCCATGCATGGCAACCCAGCCGGGCGCTACCTCGGCGAAGGGAGGCAGGACCTCGATGCCCAGCCCCTCGAAATCGAGAAGCACGTCGACATCGAATGCCCGGCTGGCCGCCAGGGCCGGCGCATATTTGCGGAGGTAGTCACGGGGGCGGGCGTCATGGTTGCCGACGACGAATCTGATGGGCCCGGCGTATCCCGCACGCAGGTCCGCCAGGAGGGCCTTTCCCCCTTCGGACTCCCGGAGCACGTCATGCTCGAACTCGGCTGCGGTTCCCTTGGACCAGCGGCTTGGGGCCGCGTAGTCCATGAAGTCGCCGATGATCAGTACCTCGTCCGGCTGCCGGTCCTTGATGTACTGCCACAGATTCCGGACGGCCCGCGCATCGTGCAGTGGGTACTGCACATCCGAGACGATGACTATTTCTCTGACGCTCACGCGGCCTCCCCGAGTCGCTGGATCTCGATTTCGATGTATCGTTTTGCTTTCTCCAGGTCCTCTAGGGCTTCACCCTTGAGGCCGGCCCGCCAGAGATATTTGATGGCATTGCCGATAGGGAAGTTGAAGTGTTGGGTGATCTCGATGCACTCGACCCCACTGGGATGGCTGGTGTAGTGGGCCGGGTGGTCAACAGCGCTGTGTTGTGATTCCGGCTGGGGTTCGGCGAAGGATCGCCTCATGATTTTGTGAGCCTCAGCGGTATCAACTCCGAGGGCGAATCCCTCTGTCTCGGCCAGCATGCGGTGGCCGGGGCTCACTTCGGCCACTGCTTTGAGTTCGGCATCTGCAAAGCACATGGTGCCGCCGCGGTCAAACTCCACTACATTGGGGTAGGCGTTCCCCCGGAGGACACCCTTAATGCGTCCGCGTTTTTGCCCGAAGATCCAGCTTGCAAGCTGGTCGGACAGGCCAAGGACGATTACCTCATCGCCAGGTGCGAAGCATTCTGCCATTAAACCCCTAGTCTTTCTCGGTATTTTTCAGGCCCGTTTATCCGGACGAACGTATTGACATCCAATTTTGGTGGCATTGCGCAGGGCTTGGCGTTGGGGAGACGGGCTGCCATCGCGTCTGCGAATTTGATGCCGGCGTCGTCGCCATCGCCTAGAACGAATACAGACCTGAACCCCGCAAAGGCTGGGGCGAAATAGTCGCGCCAGGATGAGACACCGGGGAGTCCGCTTGCAGGGACACCTGAGAGCTCCGACGACATCGCGTCGAACTCTCCCTCAGTCAGTCCGACATGGGGGCTTGCTTCGATCAGCGCTTGAGTGTTGAAAAGCATCGGTGGGTCTCCAGGAAGTCCCAGGTATTTGCCGTGTTCCGGGTGGTGCTCCTCTTCTCGCCAGCTGCCGTCAGGGTTCTTGGTGCAGGCGGCGGCGATACAGCGGAACCGGATGGTTGCTACGTGATCGAGTCCTCCCGCCGGCCTGAGATAGGGGATGACCAAGCGCCCTCGGTACTGGTCATGTCCGGGAATGGGATCCGAAACGTAGCCGATCTTGAACCGGCCCGCTGCCTCCCCCAAACCGCGGTGGTGAAGGTACGATTCGGCCGGGCTTCCCCGGTAGGCGGCGTGGTAGCGCTTCGCCGCTTCCAGCAAATCGGCCTTCTGCGAGTCGCTGCGCCTGAACAAACCCCACACCTTCTTCTCGTTGGATGACATCGATCGAGTCCAGTGACAGGTTGCAGGCAAAGCAATGGACTCTGTTTTTCTCGGTGTTGATGGACGCGGATGCTGTGCTCTCGTCATGGAATGGGCACAGGCACTTGGCCCATCCGGCACGAGGTGCCGGTGCCTGCCACTGTGGAAAGTAGTGGTGAAGCACTTCGGTGATCGAGGGTTTAGCTGGGCTCTCCACCCTGTTCGCTTTCCTGCTGGTCACTTGAACTCGCCCTCTTGCCCCGGAAGTAGCGGTTTCCTATGTGTTTCTGGGCTGGCGGGTTTTCGAGGTACTCGGCTGCGGCTCGGAGGGTTGCCGGGCGGTCCCTAGCCGCAGTCAGCAGCCGGCCATTGCACATCCGGCACAGCAGGCCGCGGACCAGATTCGTCTTGTGGCAGTGGTCGACAGAGAGGCGCTGTTTGCGGGTCCCTCCGCAGATTGCGCATCGGCCGCCCTGGAGGCGAAGAAGTTCGTCGTACTCTCCCGGGCCCAGTCCGTAGGTGCTCTGCACTCGCGCTGAGTGGCTTGCCTTGCTCCGGGACTTCTTGCGGCAGAAGGCGCAGACCCTGCCACGCGATGATGTGAAGAACCGTTCCGCCCTGTTGCGTTGGCATCTGGCGCATGGCCTGGTGAGCGGTCGGCTGCCCGTCATCTGCCGATGTGGAGGATCGCGCGTTCCAGCCGGTACATGCGACCCGCTTGCGCGGACTCGGCGACGCTGTGTCGCAGTACGGGGAGGTCGAGGACACGGACCACTCGCTCACCGCCCCGACTTTCGTGGGCGATAACCGCTGTGGCCTGGCGGGGCCGGTGGAGGTCGTGAAGGAGCTGGCCAATGTCCAGGCCGCGGGCCTGGCCGAGCTCGACCACCAGGACGACCGGCTCAGGCAGCTCGGGGACGTCCAGTTCAGGAAACCGGTCGGCGAGGTCGCCGGCCAGCTCCAGAGAGAGCTTGTACCCCTTGGGGCGCCGGGTGCGGCGTGCAAGTGTCTTCATGAGCTTTCCCCTTCAGTGCATACACATTTTTGGGTTAAGAGGTCAGAAGTCGACGGTTGCTTCTAGGTCGGTGAGACGAATATTCCGGGTGTTGAATTCGTAGGAGGCATACGTCTCGCCTGAGCTGTCTTCGAAGCCTTCTCGATTCTTCACAGGGCTGATGTGCAGGACTCGGCCGCCCATGCCGTCGATTTCCTTGTGGACAGTGAGGATCAGGGCGGGGACGCGTGAAATTTTTCCTTTGATTCCGCTCTGCGGGACTGGCTTCAGCCCGTCCGAGTAGTCCCCGATCACGTGGTGCATGGCCATCACGTGGGCACGCGTCTCCCTCGCCATTTCACTGAGGTAGTCGCAGAGTCCTTCCAGGCCGAAGGTGAACTCTTCGGCTGTCCCGGATCCTCCTGTGTCCACATTGGTGATGTTGTCGATTACCACCAGGTGCGGGTAGATCCCGAACACTGCTTCGTATGCCATGAGGTAGAGCTCAAGTTCAGCCGGTGTGGGGCGCGCCGAGTAGTTGAAGCGCTGCCACCAGCGCTGGGCCAGGGCCGGCCCATACTCCTCGAATCTCCCGGCGTGAAGTTTGGCCTTGATGCTCTTCGCGTCGTGCCCCGTGATGATGGCCGTAGCTCTGCTCAGCTGCGTTGCTGCTGTCGAGTCGGCGGAGAAATACAGCGTGGGGACGTTGGACTGAATGGCGAGGTTGATGCCGACGACGCTCTTTCCTGTGCCGCTGGCGGCAACTACGACGGACAGTTCGCCGCGCCGGATCTCGACGCCCAGACGCTCCAGCCCTTTGAAGGGGGACGGCAGCGGTTCCCCGGCCGCGCCCTTCATGTCCACCGACTGACTCAGGGAGTACATCAGGCACCAACCCCTCTCGCATCGCTCACTCGGCGCCGCCTGAACGGGCGCGACTCGAAACAACTTTTGTTTGAAAAAAAACCGCTGCCTCGGGCTCCCCGCCCACCGGCTTGCATGCGACTCGGAACAACTTTTGGGGCAAAAAAATTTGCCGTCTTCGGTTCACGACCTTACGAGGGGCGCGCGACTCGAAGCAACTTTTTAACGGTAGGAACAGGCGTGGGACACATCACAAAATCGGCAGGAGAAGCCCGGGGCAGCGGGGAAGTCACCGCGTTTGACTCCTGCGTCCATGACGGCGAACCGCTTGCCTATAGCCTCTTCTGTCACCTGGTCCAGCTTGACCGTCCGTGACAGGTTGCCCGTCTTCCCCATATACCAGTCCCCGCGGTTCACGGGCACGTCGTATGACTGCTCCACGGCTACCTTGTAGGTCTCCAGCTGGAAGGCGGATTTCATCGTCCCAGTTTTGAGGTCACGTACCCGGAGGGACCCGTCAGGTTCCACGGTCAGCTGGTCGATGAAACCGCGCACCCGTACGCCACCCAGCTCGACCATAAATTCCAGCTCAATCGCGGGCGTGCCGGCCGGGGTCGTCCAGATGGTGGGCTGATGCTCCGCGGCCCACTCAACGTAACGCGCCGTTTGCTCCTGGCCCAGCCGGTACCGCCTCTCAATGTCCTCTCCTCCGCTGCCGTTCGCAGACAGCCAACGATCGGTGTTCGGCTCCTGGTCAAGGGACGCGTTCACCAGGGCGCTGTAGAGATCGGAGAAGTGGCTCACGGCCTCGCTGGCTGTCATGGCCCGCCCGGATCGCTCGACTGCTTCCGCGGAGCTGTGGAACGCAGTGCCGTGGATGCCCCAGGCGGCCGGCCTCGGCATGACCCGCTCGACGCGCTGTAGGTAATACCGCCACCCGCACTGCTCGTACTGCTGGGTCTGGGAGACGGATCGGGGCTGTGTCTCAACTGTCATGGTGTGGCCTCCGGATGGATGATCAGGTACTGCACTGAGGTACTGCCGGGAAAGTGCGGGTGCGCCCTGGCGGACAGGACTCTGACGATCACGGCCTCACGCCACCGGGGGAGCCCGTGCCGCGCGAGCATGTCGTCCAGGTCCTCATCACAGTCCTCGGTGACAAGGTCCGTGATGACCGCCTCGTAGTAGGAGCCTTGCCGGGTCGTGATCTTGGAGAGGCAGGCGCCCTCCGTCGTGAGGAGCGCCGATGCCCCGGTGATGGGGGCAGCGTCGACCGCCGCGGCGAGGTCTTGCCGACCCGCGCAACTGGACAGGGCAAAAGCCTCCGCGAACGGAGCCTCTGCCCTTCTCGCAAGCCGCCCTATTCCGTTAGTGAGATCGGCCACGATCACCTACTCCCTCGCTGTTCGCCCTGGCAGAGCGTTAGTAATACAGCAGAACGCAGAGTAAAGGCAACATCAAAGTCATTGCACCCGGACGCTGGCCCTTGCCGGGACCCCGGGCATTGACTCAGTCCTCTCGACTTCCCGGCCGAGTTCACGAATGACAGCGAATCCATAAAACCGGTCCGCCATCCGGTTTTAGGTTGCCCCCGAGGGTGATTTGCCCACCTGTGTGCCGGTATGCCGGAGCGGATTCAAGCCTGTTGGGCTCAATGTCAGCCCCTCGGAGTACATTCTTTCCCTGGGTGGTTTTTTCCCAGCAAAAGTTGCCCCTGTAAAGGGCGTCCGGCAGTTGTGTACGGTCGAAAGGAACGAAATCGATGGACACGGAGGCACTCCGTCTCATGCTCAAGGGCGCAAGGGACTCGATCAGTCCGGAGGAAGTGGGGCTACCGCCCCGCAGGGACCGCCGGGGCGGGAGGGCACCCGGGCTGCCCCAGGAGGCCATAGATCTGCTCACGGGCCGTAGCATCGGGACCTATAGCAAGTTGGAACGCGGCGTCCTGCCCAATCGGTCCCCGGAGTACCTCCGCGATGTGGCTCGTGTACTGGGCCTCAATGAACAGGAATGGGTCAACCTCTATGGCTACGCACGCGGCGAACGACCGCCGTTCCACCTCGCAGCTGGAGGCCCTGTGAACATACAGGGGCAGTGGGTCAAAACGCTGGAGGATTCGCCGCAGGCGGCCTACATCTGCGACTACGCGGGGAACGTGCTCGCACACAACAAGCACGCCGCGGACATGTTCCCTGACAGGCGCATGCCGAGGAACACTCTGCATTTCATGCTCTTCACCGAACAAGCGCGTAAAGAGACCCTCATTGACTGGGAAACCGCTTGGGCGCCGACCGTCGCCCCCATGCTGCGCGCCCTGAGGGCCCAGTACCAGCGCAGTTCCACACTCCGGCAGCTGACAGACATGGCCCTCGCCGATCCCTTCCTGGGGGAACTGTACTGGCAGCGCCAGAGGGTTCCTGTGGGCCTGACCCACCCGGACGGAGATATAAAGCCTTGGCACCACCACCAGTTGGGGCCGGGCTGGATCAAGATGTGTGTCAGCACCCCCTTGATGGCACCGACAACTTCCCTATTTCTGCTGGACTTCCACCCTGGCGAGCGGCCTGAGCCCATCCCTGACACAGTGATTGACACCTCAGGAGATATATCCGGCTACTTCCCTGCCGCGGCCTGAGGGCCTCGCGAGGCGAGCTCCCACAACCGACGTGACAGAAGGCCCCGGATGGCGTGTGCCATCCGGGGCCTTCGGCAAGTTCAGGACAACAGGTCAATCGCCCTCGGCGGATGCCGGGAGCTCCATGGCGGCCTGAAGGTCGGCACTGGGCAGAGGCTTCCCCGCCGGCCAGCGCATGAGTCGACGCCCGTCCTCAGGTGTCCGGGGCACGAAGAAGACTCCTTGCGGGGTCTCCCGGTCGTAGTCCAGCACCGCATCCTCTCGCCTGAGCCGGTCAATCAGGTTCTGAGCCCGCCGCTCCTGGGGCGGCGACAGCTCGTCACCCAGCTGCTTCCTGATGCAGTATTTCAACCCTTGAAGTGGTCGCCGCGCATGATGGCTGTCGCCCCCGCTGGTCGTCTTCACATTCCAGACGTCGTTAATCATGTCCGTGACGCGGGCGGCCACGGGCTTCTTGTACAGGTTCTGCTCGCGCCGCCGCTTGCCGACGGCGCTGATTGTCACGCCGTGTACGGCGGCAATCTCGCCATCCTTCCAGCCCGTCTGGACCAACTGCCGCAGTCCGGCGTCACTTGGCAGTTTTACCATCACAAGCCCACTTCTGACGGGGGTATCTCCAAGGGTCCGGATCGTAGTACTCCCTGCGACTCGGTGCAACTATCTGGGCCTCCCGGCCCACCGGAAGCAGGTGAATCAGGCGCAACAAGACCCCAGAATGTGAGCTGCGTCTCACTTCTGGATCTAGGGGTGAGTTTGGGCTCGGATCACGCCTACATACCTAGTGAGAACAACTCTTCAAAGAAAAGACTCTTTTAAAGATTTAAAAAGATCTAACTTTAGAGAAGTTACTTAGAGAGAGTTTCCTTCTTGTTGATTTCCTGAAGAAACAAAGATTTTCTCAGTTTGAGATCCAGGAGGGGACAGGCCCCGGCTGCCAGATCAGTATCCGGCCGGGGCCCACATCCGAGCCACCACGGCTGATCCCCGTGGTGGCCCAAGGGCGGGTCGCTCCTGCTTGGAGTCGCGGTGTGTGGGTGCACGCGAGCCCCTGAAAGCCCCTTGCCGGGGCGTATAGGGGCTGAAGTGCGGGTTCGAGTCCCGCCGACTCACCACATCACGGAGGGAGCCAACGATGCCCCGAGCCAAATCGATTTGCATGTCTGCTGGCTGCACCTCCGTGACGGTCCGCTCCGGTCGCTGCGAGACACATGCCCCTCCCAAGAGGGGATGGCAAACCTCAGCACGGAACGCCAACCGCCCCGGGGACTTCCACAAGAGGCGGGCCCTGGTGCTCGCGCGCGACCGCTTCACCTGCCAGCGCTGCGGTTCCCGTAACGACCTGGAGGTGGACCACCTGATCCCTGTCGCCAAGGGCGGCACGTGGGACGTGGCGAACCTGTGGGTCCTCTGCCATGACTGCCACTGGCGCAAGACGCACTACGAGGACCGCACGTAGAGAGGCCCCCGGGTAAGCGGGGGCCTCAGCAGCTCCCGGCCGTAATCCCAAATTCCGAAATCGGCTTGGTACCGGGTGCCTGGGCGCGTCACTCCATGTCGGACGGCCTACCAAAAATCGTACCGCCCACGCACGGCCCGTGCGCCTTCTCTCTCTTTTCTCTGACTCCCTTTGGAGGGTGCTCGTGCTCGACTGTGACGGCCTGTGCGACCCCTGCCGGTGCCAGTTCCCGCCGGCCAGGAGCCCCCGCCCGCCTTCCCGGGCCGCGGAAAAGCGTGGCTGGCAGCGGGACGCGCGCGAGCAGCTGGCCGAACTGAGCGGGGTGGGCTGATGCCATCCCGACGCGGGCCGGCCCCCAGTCCGAACGCCAGGCGCAGGAATACCACTCACGCCCTGGGTGAGCATGAGCTGACGTCCGCGTCCGGCGAGGGCCGGGCCCTGCCCAAGGCTCTCGGCATCACCACGGGTGGCGCCAAACGGTTTTGGAGAACGTGGGCATCCGCCCCTCAGACGGAACACTGGCTAGAGACGGACTGGGCGGAGCTGGAGATCACCACACGCCTGGTGGATGAGTTCTACGGGGGCAACGTGCGTTTGGCCGGTGAGATCCGTCAACGGGTGGGGCGGTGGGGTGCCACCACTGAGGACCGGGCCCGGCTGCGGATGAATTTCGACAAGCAGGCCGAGGAAGAGGCCGCCAGGACGGCCGAGGAAGCCAGGACCGCAGATATGGACGCCGAACTTTTCAAGATGCTGTCCGAAGCCAAGGAGCAGGGTGCGTAGTTGGACCGTTGTCGGCACGCGGTGTGATGTGTCGGGTGAGGCTGACGCCCTCGCCGTTTTCGCCGGCGCCCTACCTGCCCAATTCCTCAATGGGACAGACCAGACCACTGGGTGGGTGCGCGTAGTCGAGGCCCCGGACGCCAGCGAGGCGGCCTCTGCTGCCGAGCTCCAAGCCGAAGCCCTGCACGACCACGCGTAGTACCGACTCCCAGGAAGGGGGTAGCAGATGCCCCTGACGGGAAACATGCCGACCGGTGTCCCTCACCCCACTCGGAGCCTCGGCTACGGCATCATCCGGTGGTGCCAGCGGTACATCCTGCAACCGGATGGCGAGAACGCTGGCCAGCCTTGGAGGTTCAGCCCTGAGCAACTCCGGTTTGTGCTCTGGCTCTACGCGATTGATGAACGCGGGAGGTGGTTGTACCGGTCTGCCGCGCTGCGTCGCGCGAAGGGCTGGGGATTAAGGCAAGACCCCACTTCTCGCGGCTTTGGCGATCGTGGAATTCATCGGCCCCGCCCGCTTCTCCCACTTTGACGAGAACGGGATGCCGGTTGGCAAGCGCGTTCCGCTGCCGCTGGTGCAGATCGCTGCCACCAGTTTGGATCAAACGGCCAACACCCGTGACATGATCCGCGGCATGCTCGCGGAGTCTCCTGCGGAGCAGGAGTTCAACCTCGACATCGGCAAGGGGCTCATCCAGTTCAAGGACGGGCGCCCTGGCCGTATTGAGCCGGTTACCTCGTCTTCTCGTGGTCTTGAGGGGGCGAGGCCAACCTTTGCCCGGCCCCGGCGGAACCGTTTCTGCCGGGGCCGGGCTGCCTGTTTGTTGTTTGTGATGAGGTCCATCATTTTGTCGAGTCGACCCAAGGCGTGTACGTCTGGGAAACTTTGGACAGAAATGTCCAAAAAACAGCGGGTGCCGGGTCTCGTCTGATCGAGACTACCAACGCCTTCAACCCCAACGAGGCTTCCATTGCTCAGCGGACCTACGAGGCCGCAATGGAGTTCGGAGCCAAGGGGATTCTCTACGACTGCCGCGAGGCTGTACGGGACATCGACCTCAAGGACGAATCCGCGGTTCGTGCCGGCGTCATCGACGCCTACGGGGACTCGCACTGGGTGGACGTTGACGGCATCGTCGCCGCGGTCATGGACCCGCGCACGAGCGCGGCGGTCGCCTACCGCTTCTACCTGAACAACATTCAGGAGAACGCTGACGGCTGGCTGGTAAAAACCGAGTGGGACGCCTGCTTTGACGACGGAGACGACCCGATCCTCCCCGGTGACCAGATAGCCATCGGATTCGATGGGAGTATCCGCGGAGACAGTACAGCGATCGTGGGTGCCCGGCTGAGGGACGGAAAGCTCTTCATGCTCGGCCTGTGGGAAAACCCCCGGAACCCCAAACAGCCTGATTGGGAAGTTGATGTTCTGGCGGTCGAGGCTGCCGTTAAGCGCGCCTTTGAGACGTACCGCGTCGAGTGGATGTATGCCGATCCGCCCTACTGGCAGGAGGCCATTGGCCGGTGGGCTATCGAGTACGGGGATGACCGCGTATACGAGTACTGGACTAACAAACCAATGAGAATGTGCGAGGCCACTGAGCGGCTGCATTCCGCGGTTGCTGTCGGGGACGTGAAGCACGACGGGAATCCGGACTTGACTCGTCACATGCTGAACGCGGTGACCCGAGAGGTTCCACAGGGGCTTTTGATCACTAAGGATTCGCCTCGTTCCCGGAAGAAGATCGACGCGGCCGTCTGCGCCATTCTCGCCTTTGAGGCCCGTGCGGACGCTATCGCCGATGGCCGTTTGCAGAGCAAGCGCCGTCGCGTGGTCGGTTTCTGATGCTCAGTTTTCCCAAGACCGGGCCGGCCGGGGCTACTGCCCTGGTTGGCCTGCGCACTGCGCTGGCCCGTGCTGCCGTGCACCTGTGGCACTTGCTCAGGTGATCGTCGGGCCGACGTGAGGCCAGTGCATTACCGGGGGCCGCACCGCCCATTAGTAACCGACCCCCGCCCGAGCGCGGGGGTGAGCCGAACGGGGTTGTAAGCCCGTGCGGCCCCCAACCGTTGGAGGTACCCACTTGATCATTCCCCCCAACGGATACAACGTCATAGGCCCTCCTAAGTCCCCGATTGACTGGCTTGCTTTTCTTCACAACAAGCTCACCGATCAGCTCCCGGACATGTGGCGATACGCCCAGTACTACGAGGGCGAGCACCAGCGGCTCGCGTTCTCGCAGGCCCGCTTTAAGGCGGAGTTCCGTGAGGTCTTCGAAAACTGGCGTGACAACTTCTGTGGTCTGATCATCGACTCGGCTACTGAGCGCATGGCCGTGGAGGGTTTTCGAATACCCGATAGTCCGGGGTTCGACATCGATGCCCGGGACATGTGGCAGCGCAGCAGCATGGATGTTCTGTCGAACGGCGTGCACCTGGACGCGATGATTCAGGGCCGCGCGTATGTGCTGGTGTGGGAGGGGCCGGACGGTGAGCCGCTGATTCAGCCGGTGTCGGCTGAGGAGATGGTGGTGCAGTACAAGGCGGGGTCGCGCACCGAGCTGGAGGCCGCAGCCCGGTTCTTCCTGGATGACTGGGGCCGGCAGTGGGTGACACTGTGGACCGAGGAGTACGTCTACGAGGTCAAGCGGGGTCAGACCGAGTGGGAGAACGGAGTCAAAACGCCGAACGCACTCGGTGTTGTCCCGGTCGTCCCCTTTCATAATCGTTCCCGTCTTTCGGGTGACCCGTATTCAGACCTCGCCAACGTTATCCCCATTCAGTCGGCCATCAACAAGGTGACCGCTGACGCCCTCACCGCTTCAGAATTCTGCGCCTGGCCTCAAAGGTACGTCACTGGTCTGGAGATCGTCGAGGACGACCAGGGAAATCCCGTTGAGCCTTTCAAGGTCGCGGTTGACAAGCTCTTGCAGGCCGAGGATCCGCAAGCCAGATTCGGGCAATTCGAAGCCGCCAGCTTGAGTAACTATTGCGATCTGGTGGGCCTGCTCCTGCAACACCTCAGCTCCATATCCAGGACCCCCAGTCACTATTTTCTTGTGAATGCTGGGAATAACGCCCCATCCGGCGAAGCGATCATCAGCTCGGAGGCTGGTCTGGTCGCCCGGGTGCGTGAGCGGATGCTGTATTTCGGCGAATCCTGGGAGCGGGTCATCCGTTTGTGCTTCGCCATCAAGGGCGACAAGCGTGCCAAGGAGTTCGCCATGGAGACCGTCTGGCGGGACCCGGAATACCGGACCGAGGCGCAGCACATTGATGCTTTGCTGAAGCTTCAGCAGCTGAATGTGCCCGAAGAGCAGCTCTGGAGCGATGCGGGATATAGCCCTTCGCAGATCAGCACTTTCCGTGAGATGCGGAAGGATGACGCGAAGGCCGCCGCCGAGATCCAGAAGCTTGGCCCGAAGCCCGAGCAAACGGGACCGGCAGCGGGTGATGCCCCGAGCGAGGCGAAGGCCGCGCGCATGGCGCGTAAGCCACCGCAGGGAAATGCGGGTAACGCGAGTCGCAAGATCCACGAGACGAAGTGATGGAGATCAGTATGGATGAGACGCCCACCCCCTCGACGCCCGACGACAGCGTCGCGGACGGCCCGTCGGCCGCCCCGTCGGCGCCTGACGGTGCCGCCGCGGAGCTGGAGCAGTGGAAGGCCCGGTTCGAGGCTGCCAGTCAGGAACTGGAGCAGTTCCGCCAGTCGCAGATGACGGATCAGGAGAAGGCGCTGGCCCAGGCCCGCGCGGACGGCCGCCGGGAGACGCTTTCGGAGCTGTCGCCCTCGCTGGCCGAGGCCGAGATCCGTGCCCAGGCCGCAGTTGCGGGTGTGGTGGTGCAGACGGAGTTTCTTGACCTCAACCATTTCCTAGGCGAGGACGGCCGGCCCGACACCGAGCGGATTGCACAGTTCGTCGCCAAGGGTGACACGGTCTCCACCGCACGCCCGCGGCTCCCTCAGCTCATGGGCGCCGGATACCACCGTGGCGGCAGCGGTGGCACGGCCAGCATGGACCCTAACGAACTGGTCGACCACATCACCGGCGGCAAGATCATCTAGCCTCGCCCGATTCTTAGACAGCCCTCCGGCCCTGGGGGGATTTTTTATGCCCTCTTGGAGGAATTGCCTATGGCCCTGACGACCCACCACCTCAATCTTGACCCCAAGCAGGTCACCATTGCCGCCCTCGGCCTGCTTGACCGTCAGCTCACCCTCGGCGGCCTGCCGGCCCGCTACTCGGAGCTGAAGTTCACCGGCGGCCTGGGCGACGTGATCAACGTTAACCGCGAGTCGCGCGGCATTCCGGTGCAGTCCTCGGGTATCTCTGAGCCGATCTGGAACCCGATCAAGGGTGACAAGAACAAGTTTGCTGCGGCCACTGACCGGCCGCTGCCGACGAATGATCGGCTTGCGCCGATCGGCTTCGTCAACGAAAGTCGCTTCCCTGTGCAGTTGACCACGCTTGCACAGAACGCCACCACCTTGAGCATGGAGCAGGTGGCCTTTGATCTGAAGCAGTTCGGTAGCCAGATTCTGACGAAGCTGACTCGCGGTTTTGCTGAGTATTTTGATGACACCACCGCCAACTTTATCAAGGCGAATATTACGCGTTCCGGTCTGAGTGCCGCGCAGAAGAAGGTTGTCGGCGGCGATGTTGAGGTCACCATTCCGGCTGCGGACGGCACAGGCGAGAACCTCAAGGCCCGCGCCCTGGCCCTGCGCACCGCCCTCGTTGATGCCCGGATGGCCATGGGCCGCGCCAACGTCCCGACTTCTGAGCGGTACCTGATCGCCGGCCCCGAGGTTGAGGCGATCCTCCTGAAGGACCCCGAATTCGTTGCAGTCGACTACTCCGGCGACACAAGCGCTCTGCGCCGGGCGGTCGTTGGCCGCATCTACGGCTTCGACATTGTGATCCACAATTCCTTTGACCTGGAGATGTACCTCTTCCACAAGAGCGCGATGATTCTGGTGTCGGCCTGCCCGGCGATCCCGATGGGCGCGGTACAGGGCTCCGTCCAGGACATCAACGGAATCGCAACCAGGATGTTGATCGATTACGACTACGCGAAGAAGGCCGACACCATCGGTCTGGACACCATGTACGGCCTCTCCACGGTGCGGGAGGACCCGGACTATACGGTCCGCGGTGTCGGCATTGGCGAATCGTTTGTGCGCGGCCTGAAGGTGACGATCACCGAGAAGGCCCCTGCGGCACCGTCCGGCTCCTAACCCTCGGAGCCGCACATGCCCGTATCCGTAACAGACATCGAAATCCGGATCGGCAGGACCTTCGAGGAGCCGGAGAAACCGCGCGTCCAGGCATTCATTGCGGATGCCACTGCCCTGGTGCGGGACTACTGCGGTCCCCGGTACGTCGAGGAGTCCCCCGCCATCCGGGCCGTACTGTGCTCCGAGGTCATCCGCTGGCTGGCAATCCAGCCCGGCGTGGTCAGTGAGCGTGTGGGTGACATGGAGGTCCAATGGGGGGCGTCCGCCACCCAGTCTCTGTCACCGGCCGCCCGTGACGGCCTGCGCCGGTACCGCCGGCAACTGGGCTCCATCAGCCTGACCCGGGGCTGACGCCGATGCACTTCACCGAATCCGTAGAGGTGCACCGGGCCCCTCTGGCCTCGACCTCGTACACGAACCACCGCGACTGGGACCAGGCGGTGAGGGCCTGGACCGGCCCGGCGCATGTGCAGCCGGACCGGTCTTTCGAGGTTCGGTCACCGGCCCGGGAGACCGCCCAGGAGCGGTTGGTGATCTATCTGCCGCCTGGTGCCGATGTCGATTCCGCTGACCGTGTCCTGTGGCGGCACCGGTGGTTTGAGGTCGACGGAGAGCCTGCCCGGTGGATGCATGGCTCCCTCCGGCATATCCGTATCCGCGCGTGGAGGGTGGTCCGATGAGCACGTTCACCCTGCGGCTCACGCCGGAATGGGAGCGGGGATTTTTCCTGGCCCCGGAGATGCGGGACCTGGTCGAGCTGCACACCGTCACGCTCGCCGGGGCCGCAGCAGCGGATGCACCCCACCCCTCCCGCCCGACCAAGGAGCACTGGAACACCGTCCGGCGCAGCATCACGCCTCACCTGGCCCTCGACCGGGATGGCTGGTACGGGCAAGTGGTGGTCGAGGCTGATGCCCGGATGCGCCACGCAATGCTGCTGGAACGCGGGTGGGGAGACGGCCAGGGCCGCAAGTATGCGCGCTGGTATCTCAAGCGCGCACTGGAGAGGCAGCGCATCGAGTGACGGCCGACCCCGTAGAGCTGGTCGTGTCATTCCTGCGGTCCGCCCCCGGTCTACCTGCCAGGAGTGTCACCGGGGATCACGTCGGCCACCAGGCCGGCCAACCCATGATCTACATCGAGCACTCCGGCGGTTTCCGCATGGTCCGGGACCGCATGGACCGGGCCGACATCGTCATCAGCGTCCGCCACGAGGACCGCAAACACGCGGTGGACCTGGCGTACCGGTGCCGTGCGGCGCTCCTGGAGGAGCTGCCCGGCCGGGTTGTTGCCGGCGCGGAGGTCCTGGACGTGGAGGAGATTTCCTCCCCCCGCTATGAGCCCGACAGCACCAGTCGTGAGCACGTGTACAGCGGCGAGGTCGCCGTGTTCTACCTCGCTGCCTGATTCCCCCCTTTGCCGGGCACGGTGTGCCCGGCTTCCGTCTTTCCTGAGGAGCCCTATGCCCAATGACGCCCAGAAGATCCGGTTCGCCCCTAACGGCAATATTTTCCTTGCCCCTGCCCCGCGGACCGGTAATACCAGCACGGTTCTGCCTGCCGATGTAGGCGACGGCAAGACCGCCCCCACGGGCTACAAGGGCTGCGGTTACACGGACGCCTCGGGGGTGACGATTACCCCTTCGGTGGAAACCGAGCCCGTGAATGTCTGGCAGTCCGCGGTTCCGGTGATGTACACCGTCAAGTCAGCGTCGTTCAAGGTCAAGGCGACTCTGATGGAAACGAACCAGCTGACCACTGAAGCGTTCTTCGGTGCGACGTGGAAGCCCCTCAAGGACGCCGAGGGAAAGAACAGCGGCACCTACAGGCTCGACCTGTCCTCTACCCCTGATCTGAACGAAATCAGCATCGTGGTCGACTGGTCGCAGAAGGGTGTCCTGTACCGGTGCGTCATTCCCCGGGCGATGATCTCCGATCGTGGGGCCATCCAGCTCCAGCGCACCGAGAACAACAAGTACGAGCTCACCATCGATGCTCTTGATCACGAGGGCAATCTCGGTTACGTCCTGACGAATGACGACATCCTTGGCCTGGGCAAGCCGTCGGTTCCGGTGGAGCCGGAGCTGTTCAAGGCCGCCGTGAGTGTCCCGGGATTCGCCACCAATGATGCGTCCAAGGGCTCCTGGACAGCGAAGGTGAGCGTCACCAACAGCACCGGGCCGGCCGTCGTGTCCCTGCTCCGCGCGGACAAGTCCGCTTTCGATGACCAGGTGACCGCCACCAAGGACGGCACGTACGACGTCACCGTGCCGCAGGGCACGAAGACCGCCGAAATCAAGGTGACCCACGGCGGCGTCGCTACCTGCTTCCAGGTCACCGACACCACGGAGGCGGGCACGTCGAAGACGTGTCACGTCCCTGGCGCCTAGCGCCCACCAGCGTCGTTGATCCGCCCTTTCCTCTTTTTTCTTGGAGTTGCCCATGACCGCTGCCACGAAGCCTGATTCTGCTGAGAAGACCGCCGCGAAGGAGGCAGAGGCCAGCCTGACCCCTGTCACTGTTGAGCACGGCGGCATTGAGTTCACCATCCCTCATCCGCTGAGGATGCCGGTCAAGCTCCTGCGGGCCCAGGACGAACTTGAAGCCGTCATGCTGATCCTCGGCGAGGAACAGTGGGCGGCCTTCGAGGACAGTGGTGCCACCATCGGTGACTTCCAGGACCTCGCGGACAAGGTTGCCGCCGCCCGGGGGCATGACGACGCGGGAAACTAATCCAAACCGTCCACGCCATACGCGAGTTCTCCGATGAACTCGAAGCAGACCTCCTGGAGCACTACGGGGTTGATCTGCTTGATCTGTGGCGTGAGCGGTTGTCCCTGCGTCGGGTCAGTGTCCTGATCAAGGCGCTGCTGCGAAAGCCGGGCCGGTCCGTGCTCCTAGCCGCGCTGGATGAGTCCGCCGAGTGGTCGACTCAGGATCATCTGATGGCCCGCGTGTCAGACGCGCTGGAACTCAGCAACTACCTCTTTTTGAAGGCTAATTCGGATGCTGCGGCTGATCTGTCGCCGCCCGATCCCCTGCCGCGACCCGGCTCTCCGACCCCCGTTCCGGTCCAGGAGGAGCCCTCGGAGGGCTTTGCCTCGGGGGCTGACCTGGCCGAATTCTTTCAGCAAATGAGCAATATGTAGGAGGTGCCGATGGTGAGCGGCAGCAGGCTACCCATCCGAATCGGCTCCGGCTACATCGACATCACTCCCACTCTGAACCGCGAGCGCGTGAAGGAGATGCGGGGTGAGCTGACCCGGCAAATGGAGCTGGCAGGCGCCGCCGCAGGCAAATCCTTCTCCACCGCCGCTGCCGGCGGTATGGCCGCAATATCCAAGGCCACCGCGGCCGCTGCGAAAACGGCAAACGGGCAGATCCAGCAGGAAGCCGCCGGCACCAAGGCGAAGCTGACCGTCATCGAAAAGGAGCTGACCCGCGAGTTCGGTCAGCAGGCAGCGTTGCGGTTCCGTGCGTTTCAGGAGGCGGAGGAGCGCAAGCGGGAGGCCCTGGCGGGTACCTCGCAGGCCACCCGGCGGGCCCTCGCTGAAACGGTGCGTCTGGAGACTCAGGCGTCCCGGGATGCCGCCCAGCGGTGGCGTGCTGCGGAGCGGGAGCGCATCAACCTGCTGATGGAGCGCCGCCGTGCGGAGGCGCTTGCCGCAGCCGAGCGGGAGCGTGAGGAGCGGGCCGCCGTGGCTGCTCGCCGGCGTGCGCTTGAGGACGAGGCCCGGATGGACCGGGAGATCCACCAGGCCCAAATTCGTATGGCCCGGGAGGCGGCGCGGGCTGCCGAGCAGGCCGAGCGGGAGAAGCGCGCGGCGATCCGGCAGACCATGGCCGAGCGCCAGGCGGAGCAGTCCGCGGCGATCGGCGGGCAGCTTGCCATAGCGCAGGCCGCCCGGCAGAGCCTGCGGGAGCAGGCTGCTGAACATCAGCGCACCATGGCCACGGTCCAGGCGACGCAGGTCGGCACCCTGGCCACCTTGCGGTCCGGGTGGAGGAGGACAAGCCAGCACATCGAGGCCACGGGCACCGCGGCAACCGAAACCGGAAACCTGGTCACCCGCGGTCTCGTCGCCCCACTTGGCTTGGCCAGCGCCGCAGCCGCCACGTTCGGCATCAAATCGGCCGACGCCATGATCCAGGCCCAAACCGGCTTGAGGGGCATGGGCATTGCCCTCAAGGACGTCAATAGCCTCCTGGAGCAGATGACGGAATACGGTATTCAGACGCCGTATTCCGTGAACGACATGCTCAAGTACGGCACCCGGTTCGTACGAGCGAATTCGTCGCACAACGCGGACTTCCTGTCTGATGATCCTGAGCGCCGCGCCAAGGGCTCCGCGGATTCCGCCCAGCGGGCCGTGGACATGGTCAAGATGGTCGGTGACTCCGCTGCCTTCGGCGGCATCATGGACCCGGCCATGGTCTCTCGCGGAATGTACGCGATCGAGGTCATGCAGGACCAGGGGCGCACCAACCTGCGCAATGTCAAGCAGCTCGAAGCCGCAACCGGCATGCCATCCAACGTGCTTGCTCAGGTGCTTGGTTTCAGGACCCGCAAGTACACGCCGCAGGAAATGCAGGCCATGCGGGACCGGGACAAGAAAAACGGAATGTCCCGCAAGATCCCGGAGACCTATGAGGCATCCGGGCAGATGCTCGCGTTCATGCAGAACGCCAAGGAGACCGGCGGTGTCTCCGGTGAGCAACTGATTGACGGGCTGCTGAAGCGGTGGAAGACCGAGCCGAATATGCGGGGCGCGGCTCACCGCATGGGCAGTGCCACTATCAGTGGCCGCATGGAGCAGATGAAGGAGCAGGCCCAATTCAACCTGGGCAAGCTTTTCTACTCCAAGACTGATAGCGGCGAGTACGGGTACACGGGTCTCGGCGAGTCCATCATGGGCAAAAAGGTCTCGGACGAGAAGGGCACCCGGTTCGAGGGCGGCCTCCTGAAGGACGCGGGTCAGATCGGCACGAAGGTGCTGCCGATCGTCAAGAGAATGCTCACCAAGTTCTTTGAAACGCTGGGGACCTTTACCCGGTGGATCAAGAGCACGGTGGAATTCCTTGACGAGCACCCTGCCTTGCGGGACGCGATTTTGGAGGCCGGGAAGCTTGCGGCCACGGTCGCCCCGTTCCTGCTGGCCTTCGGTCTCCTGACGAAAACGGTCGGCAAACTTGGCAAGCTGCTTCTCCTGATCCATGGGCCCGCCAAGGTTCTTGCCGGCGCTGTAGGTGGTGCGGCGCGTGGTGCGCGGGGTGCTACCCGGTACGGTCGCCAGGTCGCCGGGGGCATACGGTCGCGCCGCGGTGGTGGGCGGTTCCTCGACGGTTACGACGCCCGCCGCGACAATTTCCGGGATCAGGATCAGCGCCGGCGACGCGACCGGCAGCGCGTGAGGCAGGCCGGTCGGGAGAACGGCCGATTTCGCACAGCTGCAGGCTACGGCCGATATGCAACGGCCCGGGTCACCGGATACGACGGTGTTGGGGACTGGGTTCAGCGGCGGGGCAACCGCCGCACGGACATGCGGGACCTGGACCGGCGCAGCCGTGAGGCATTCGCCGATCGCCGCCTGACTGAGGGGATCCGCCTCAACCGCCGCCGCGATGCGGTGCGGGACGAGTACGGGGAGAATCGGCGCACCGCGCGCCGTACTGCGGCTGAGCGTCTGCGACCGCAGGACAGCACGGACCGCCGGGACACAGCCCGTCGCGGTTTACAGGACGCCGAGCGGCAGATCCGTCAGGTCGATGAGCGCATCGAGGCCCTGACGCGGGCTTTGGATGCGGTCAACCGTGCCCCTTTGGGCAGCCTGATCGACCACCTCGGCAGCTCGACCGGTCAGAGCGTCCGCTCCACAGCGGATCAGGCGCAGACGGCGATACGCCGCATCGTCACTGATGGCACCACGCCCCTGAACAACGCCGGATTCGGCGAGCTCCACCGGAAGCTGTCCGAAGCCCAGCAGAAGGCGGGGGCCCTGGAGGGGGCTCTCCGGCAGGCTGGCCAGGAGGTCAGCAATCTCAATGACCGCCGCCTTGGTTCTCTGCGGGTTCAGCAGCTGGAGACGACCGAGAAGCGCGCCGACAGCCTGAAGGCGACGATCGGCGACGCGGCCGACCGGGTCGAGCGGCTGAACGGCAAATCGCTGAAGTCGCTCCGGGGCGAGTTCACCCTCACCGCACCTGAGGTGAGCGGTGTTGAGGGCCGGATCAAGGACGTCATCGACGCCGTCAACCTCCTCGCCCGCAAGTCGCTGCGCGCGGTCCGCAATGAATTCCGGGGCGGGAAAACCAGCCTCTACGACGCGGTGGACGCGGTGTACGGGCTGATCGGCTCGGTGAAAACACCGGGCTCGGTGAACGGGCGTATCGCCAATCTCAACGGCCGCACATTGGGCTCAATTATCGGGCAGGTCAAGCAGCTGCGGGATGCGCTGCGCGACGCAGCCAAGGCGGCCGGCGACCTGGACGACGGCATTGGGGACGTGAACCGGGACACCGGGGGCGGCCCCGGCGGCGGGGACAGTGGGGGCGGAAAGGGAGGCAAGAAGAAGCGGAAGTTCGCCCGAGGCGGCGTCCTTCCCGGATACGCGCCCTGGCAGGACTCCATACCGGCAATCCTCTCCCCGGGTGAGGCCGTTCTCCGACCGGAAGTCGTTCATCACCTGGGCGCCGGTCGTATCCACGCATGGAACCAAGCCGCTGTCCGCGGCCGGCTCTCCCGATTCGCGCGCGGTGGCATCGCCGCACGCGGTGGCCCGCTCGGATTCCTCCTCGATGACCTCGACCAGATCAACATGGGTCCGGTCGTCTCGCTCTTCGGCAAGACGGTTTCGTTCGACGCCTCCGCGGCGAAGGTGGGCGGTAAGACTGGGCGGAACCTCATCGACTGGGGTTCGGAGAAGGGTGGCTCCACCAGTGGCGCAGGGGCGGCACGGCGCTTCCGGGGAACCCTGGATTTCGCCACTAAGGAGCTCCCTCGGCTGCTGCGCCGGGTGCCCTCGGGCGCAGGCCAGCTGATCGGTCTTGCGGCCGGCGCCATCGCCCCGACCGCGGGCGAATATTTCTGGGACGACGTGTGGAAGGGCGAGGGGAATGTAGCGCAGCGCGGGCAGCGGTTTATCGGCCACCTGCTGAAGCCCGAATCGATCTGGGCGTACATTAAGAACACCTTGGGTGGCGTCACCGAGGCCGTAAAGGCGATCGGTGGCACGGCAGTTGACCTCTTCAAGGATCCGCTGGGTGCCCTGAAGGAGCCGATCAGCCAGCTGCGGGAGCTGGCCTCCGGGCTGATGGGGTCTTTCGAGGACTCGGTACAGGGCGTGCGGGACATTGCCTCGAATCCGTCCGAGTACACGGCTCAGGTCCTGGAGGACTTCTGGGCTCAGGCTCAGGACGCCATGCCGAATACCGAGGGCCTGCTGAAATTCCGGAACGGGGGCATCGTCCCGGGCTTCGCTCCGGGTGTCGATGATGTGCCCGCGCTCCTGTCCAGGGGTGAGGCCGTCCTGCGGCCGGAGGTCACCCGGGCTCTTGGCGCCGACACGATTCACCGGTGGAACGATTTCTCCCGCCGGGGCGGCCGGCTGCCAGCTGGTGACGGTGCAGGAAATGCGGCGGTCACGCCGGTCCCTGACGCTCAGGCCGTCGAGGACGCGGTCGAGCGGATTCGGGCCGCCTTGGCGCTGATGACGCAGGCGGTACGCGACCATCAGGCGGCGGCTGGGGCGTCGTGGGCTGATGTCGGCGGCTCGGTGCGTGCTGCGGTCGACGGGCAGATCCGCCCGGCACAGGAACGATGGATCAACCACCTGAACGGCCCGCTCACCAGTGCGCAGCGTTCGTTCCAGTCCTCCAGTGAGGGTGTTTGGGTGAACGTCGCGTCTCAGGTGCGGGCCTCCGAAAGCAGCTCACTGGCCTCTTTCGGTCGGCTCCGATCTGGGGCCGCCGGTCTTCAGGGAATGTTCGAGGCCAGCAGCGGCCGGATCCGTGAGGTGTGGCGGTCGGCCATGTCTCTCGTGGACAGCTCCACCAGGAGCACGCTGGCCGGGCCGTACAACGCCGGCGCGGTCCCGATGCTCTCGGAGATGGCGAAACTTGCGGGCACCCCGGCCCCGCTGTCTCCGGTGCACTACTCGACGGGTGGCATCGTCCCCGGCTACCGGCCGGGTGTCGATGATGTTCCTGCGCTCCTGTCCCGGGGTGAGGGCATTCTCCGTCCGGAGGTTGTTCGAGCTCTTGGTGCAGAAACGATTCACCGGTGGAACGACCAGGCTCGCCGTGGTGGGCACGTCTACGCCAAGGGCGGTGTCGTCGGCGATGGCGGGGCCTGGATCAACCGGCACCAGGACGACCCATTTGAGGGCTATGAAGAGGCCGTTCATAACGGCTGGGACGCGGCGATCACGCCGCATCTGAAGTCCATCGGCTCGAAGTTCGGCAAGGCCGGGCAGCTCAACGCGGGAGCGTTCAGCAAGGCAGAGCCGTGGCTGTCGCAGTGGGGCCGGTGGGCGGATGAGCACGCCACCGGTGGTGGCGGCCAGGTCGTGAAACTCGCCCTCCAGGAGGCCAAGAGCGGCGACATGTCCGGCCGGAAGTACATCGGCTCGGATGCCTACGAGTCGTGGTGTGCCGACTTCATTTCCTGGGTGGTCGACCACGCTCACGCAAATGCCGCGTACGGCGGTTCCCCAACGGGGACACCGGGCGATCGGTGGCCGGCGGTCGCGACCTGGGTCGACCGCATGAGCATGGTGCCGACTGCTGCGGCCAGGCCGGGTGACCTTATGGTCTACCGCGGCTACGGCCCTGGTAACTGGGGACACATCGACATCGCCACCGGGCGTCAGGGATCCACCCTGGAAACGGTCGGCGGTAACGAGTCCCGGACCATCCGCCGACAGCTCGGCTACGGCAACCGCGCCGATGGCGCACTGCGCCCTCGTGGCGGCGCCCCTGGTGCGGGTGAGGGTCCGTTCCTCAACCCGTGGCCGGGCTCACTGGCCCGGTTCTCCGAGGGCACGGGCGAGTTCGCCGGCCTGGTCGGGGACGCCGTCGGCCGGTGGCGGCCCCTGGTCGAACGCGTCATTGGCGAGCTCGGCGGCCGGGGCGGTATCAGCCCCTCGGATGTCGGGCTCGTCCTGCACCGCATCGGCGTCGAGTCCGGTGGCGACCCCAGCGCAGTGAACAACTGGGATTCCAACGCCCGCAGCGGTGACCCCTCGAAGGGTCTCCTTCAGGTCATCGGCTCCACTTTCAACGCCTATGCGGGCCCCTACCGGGGGCTGGGTCAGCTCAATCCGCTGGCCAGTCTCTACGCCGGTTTGTCGTACGCAATCGACCGCTATAGGGGCGGTTGGCGTCAGGCGCTGGCAGGGACCAGCGGCTATTGGATGGGCACCCTGTCCGCCTCACCGGGCCTGCGTCTGGTGGGTGAACAGGGCCCGGAATTGGTCGACTTCCGCGGCGGGGAACGGGTGCACACCGCACGGGATACCCGGGGCCTGCTCCAGGGCCGGACGTACGAAATCCATGTCCATGAGGCCAAGAGCGAGAACACCACTCAGGCGGTGTTGCGTGCCATGCAGTACGCGGAAACGATGCACGGCATGTAACTAGGGGGACGCTTATTCCGATACCGGCAACACGAGATCAGGTGGGCCAGGATCGGCCGCATCCGGCGCCGATCCCTCCCCTGCCGATGGCGTGGGGGCACACCTACGTATCGATTACAGGAAGCAAGGGTGAGGGGGAGGAGATCCCGCTCACCGCCTTCACCGACCGACGATGGCCGGGGATTCTCCTCCAGGCCGGCGCGACCGGCCTGGACACCCCGCCCTACGAGCTCCACTCCGACAGTTCCCCGAACCTGGACGGGTCCCAGTTCCGTTCGGCTCGGGCTGCTGCCCGGGAAATCATGCTGCCGGTCTACCTCTACGGAATCGACCGCCGGTCTCTCAAGGAGACCAAGCGCAAGCTGATTTCGGCCCTGAGCCCTAGGCGCGGCCACTGCGTGCTGAAGTTCGTGGAGGCTGATTCGCAGGTCCGGAAACTGCATTGCTACTACAAGGCCGGGATGGAGGGCAACGAGGGCGCCGACAACGCAGGATTCCGGTGGATCAAGTACGGCATCCAGCTCACCGCGTTCGATCCGTACTTCTATGCGGAGGATCTCCGGGTTGCCGAATGGGAGTTCAACCGCGGGGAAGGAATGCTCAAGAAGGGCAAGGCCGTGTTTCCGCTCCGGCTGAGCCGCGGTCTCCTGGCAGATCCGGATGTTCCCGTCGTCAACCCCGGTGATGTCGAGTCCTGGCCTATCTGGGAGATCCGGGGGCCCGTGCGCGATTTCCGCTTCACGAGCCCGGACGGCAGGGCATTCGGTATCACAGCCCCGGCAGACGGAAAGGATGCGGTGGCCGCCGGCCGGGTGCTGACCGTCGACACCCGCCCCGGGCACAAAACCGTGAGCGACGACACAGGAAGAAACTATTGGCCATTGCTCGATCCGAGCCCTGCCCTGTGGCCCGTCGAGTCCGGTAAGAGTGCGGTGGGGATCAGCATTACGGCCGGTAACGGGCCTGCGTCGCTGAAACTGACGCTCCGCCCCCGGTATGAGAGCTACTGACGATGTGAGGTGCGTGTGGGGTATCGAGTGGAGGTCCGTGACAAGGATCTGAACCGGGTAGGTGAAATTGACACGTGGATAAAACTGGACCTCGTCATCCGATACTGTCAGCAGGGAACTTGGCAGCTTTTGGTGAAGGACGGCACACCCCAGGCGCGGCTCTTGCAACGTGGTGGTGGAATAACCGTCTGGCAAGACGGTGTGAACTTCCCCGTCTTCAGCGGGCAGATCGAGTTTTTCCAGCGCTATTGGACCACTGAGCAGCACACCGGCGCCGGTTCTGTCTTCTTCGGGGGGAAGTGCGATAACAAGCTGGCCTACGGCCGGCTGGCCTTTCCCGACCCGTCGAAGCCGGTGGCCCAGCAGTATCAGGCGAGGGACACCCGGGGTGCGAGCGGCAGCGCGGGCGAGGCCCTGTGGTGGGAGCTCGACCACGCCATCGGCCCCAAGGCCCTGCCCGACCGGCAGGTACCCGGCGTCGACACCGGCACCCTGCCCCAGGTCGGTGCGATCGTCGCTGACAGTCTCCGATTCGATGTCCTGGGCACGAAGTTCGAAGAGTGGTGTAAGGCCAAGAATGTCGGTTACCGCTTCGTCCACGACCCCGACCGTAAGCAGATCGTTCTGAAGGTTTTCACCCCGCAGGACAGGAGTAAGACGGTGCGCTTCTCCCCGGAGCTGGGGAATCTCAAGGAATACACGTGGACGTTGACCGCGCCTCGTGTGACGCGGGTGATCGTGGCCTGCCAGGGTGAGGGCGCCGCACGGTACATCTACCAGAAGACCGATGAAGCCAGTGAGGCGGAATGGGGCGTCCAGGTCGAGCAGTTCATCGACCGCCGTGACCTTCCCCTGAAGACGGACCCCGCTTCCGGTAAGCCGGTCAAAGCCAAGGCAGATGTGACGGATGCCGACTTCGAGGCGGCGAAGAAGGCCGTTATCGATGCCGCGGACAATGCCCTAAAGGAGGGCGCCCGCAACGGCAATTTCCAGATCTACCCCATCGACACCAACCAACTAAAGTTCGGACGCGACTATTTCGTCGGGGACCTGGTCACCGTGGTAGCTGACGGCGCGGAATACACGGATGTGGTCCGCGAGGTAAACATCAGTGTGGAGGATGGCGGGCGGGTTTCCGCAGTCACCCCGAAGATCGGAGAGCAGGGAACGGGGGCGCCTTTGAACTTGTACAACATCGTAGCGGAGATGCGCGAGAAGCTGCGGAAACTGGAAGCAAGGATGTGAGCATGGCAGAGATCAGCTACCCGTTTTCCCAGTCAAGTGCGACCGGCGGCACGGAAATGGTGTCCGAGGTTCAGTGGCAAGCCATGGCAGCCATGTGGGGTGGTGACCGGGTGGATTTCCGGCTCACCAGCGAGTCCTACGCCTCCGGCGCACTGCCGTTCTCAGCGTCCGTCATCAATGGCCGCACCGTGGAGGTGAAGCCCGGCCGGGCCTTTGTCGGCGGTTTCTACTACCAGCTGACGGCCTCAACAACGCTGACTGTTGAGGCCAACCCGACCGACAAAGCACGCAAGGATACGCTGGTGGTGCGTGCCGACATGGCGCAAGGGTCGGTGAATCTCGCGGTAGTCAAAGGCCAGCCGTCCGCATCCCCCATAGCACCCCAGCCGAAGCGCATCCCCGGGCAGCAATGGGAAATGGTGCTGTATGAGGTGACGGTGCCCGCAAAGGACGGTGCCCCGCAGCTTTCCCTGCGGGCACCTTTTGACATGCCGCCGGCCGTGGGAACCCCCTGGAACAGCCGGGCGACGACGGATTTTCTCCCTGTCGGCTCGTTCGTCCATGACATGGACAACAACGGCGGCGACACCCCGTACGAGGCTTTCAAGGGCCGCGACGGGTACATGATCACCCGACACCTGGGGAAGTCCCGCACGTACGCCCCCGGGCTGGCCAACGCTGTCAATGTGCCCTCTAACGGGCTGGTGAGCAAGGGGCGCTGGCGGTGGGCTGCACCGAACCTGGTCTACTACTCCATCAGTATCGAGAACACCACGACGACGAATATCCGCAACCGCCCTGATGTGCCGATCGCCTTCGAACTGCCCCAGCAGGCCAACGGAGTTACAGGGCAGATTCTGACCGGGCACATGCGCAATATGGACTACCGCGGTGGCATGGCGAATCTGATGCCGCTCCAGGCGATGTGCTGGCCGGGCAACGGCTCGACTCACGCCAGCATCTACTACCCCAACAGCCAGACGGTGAGCGAGGGGTTTGACGTGCTCCGCATATTCCCCGGGCGCTCCACCATCTTCTTTTCCGGCACCTACGAAACCAACATTTTCAGCGAATAAGGGGGTCGGATGGCACGCAATCTTTTCGGCGGTACGACCGCTGATGTTGCCGAGGACATCGACGGCCGGCGTGTCCCCGGGGCTGTCGGGACGCTCTGGGACGGCCCCTCGGACGGGGCCCGGCAGATCACTGACCTGACCGACGCCGACGGGTCACCCATCATCCAACTCGTGGCAGACGTACGCGGGTTCATCCCGGGCTTCTACGGTCCACCCAATGACGCCGAGCGGGTGTGGGTTGACTTCGGTGTGGGGCGTATCGCCCTGGTCTCTGTGACTGTGGGAGACCGGCTGAGAAAGCACCTGTCGGACATCGATCCGCACCAGTCGAGGGCCTACACCGACGAGCGCCTGTCCGGGTACCTACCGACGCGCGGGACAGAGATTCAGTCCCCCGTCGGGGATACCTGGCTCTCCGCGGTGGTCAGCGACGACCCCACCGGTCACGTGCTGCGGCTGAGAACCGCCGACGGCACCGGTCGGACCGGACTGCGCAACACCGGCGCCCTGTATCTCGACACCATCGGCAAGAGGGCGCCCCTGTGCATCGGCGCCCCCGGGTTCGACGCCGGGCAGACCGTGATCAACGTCAGTGCCGGTCCGGCATCAGCGGCGAACGACGGCGCTGTTTTCCAGGTCAAGGGCGACGGCTCCGTCATCAGCAGCGGCACCGTCACGGCCTCGAATTTGGGCAATGCCCGGTTGTGGTCGGGCCCGCTACCGCCCGCTGCACCGCGGGCCGGGGATGTGTGGGTGAGGTATGGCTAATCAGCTCATGGTCTACGACGGCACGAAGTGGATTGACCAGACGCCTCAGGTGTTCGACGGCGCCACGTGGCGCTCAGCACCGCCCCTGTACTGGGACGGCGCCGAGTGGCGCAGTGAGGCACGCCCACCGCAGGAATTCCCCGCCTACGTCTCCAGTACCTCCGCGCTGTTCACCGGCGGCCTGGCCGAGCTGCCCAACCCGCCGGACGTGCGCACCAACGATTTCCTGGTGTCGATCTGCGCCCAGCAGGGCGGGGAGACACGAAATCCGCGGCTGCTGTCGCCGGCCGGGGTCCTGCCCACCCTCTACACCCTGCGCTCGGGGATCCGTTTACACATCGCTGTCTGGCCGTGGGAGCCCTCCCGCGGCACCTCGACCGTGTGGGATGTGACGGGCAGCCCCTCCACTGCCGTGATGACGCTCGCCTACCGCGGCGGGGACACCTCAGCGGTGTCGCTGACTCCCGTCACCTCGATCATCGAGCACCACGCCGTAAGCGCCGTGCCGCTCGGGGCGTCGCAGGACTACACCACGCTGTACGCGGCCCTGACCGTCTCCGATTCCCTGACCGGGGCAGCCTGGCCGGACGGCGTGCGTCCCCGCGCCCAGCGGCTCGGCACCTTCGGGTCACAGCAGATCAGCCTGCTGACGGCCGACACCCCGGGGGCGGGTGTCTCCCCCGGGGCCCTGCGCCTGGACACGACCGTCGATACCGCGGCTGTTGCCACCATCACCATTCCCGGCCGCAGTGACGGCCGGCCCACCTGGATTCTGGGCGACGGGCGGGCCTCCGTGCTCGGCACTACGACCTACCTGGAGTGAAAATTTGGCAGTACCCGTCATCGAGGCATGGGCCCCACGAGAGATCGTCACGGCCCGCAAACTCAACGCACAGATCCGAGATCCGCTCCGCTACCGCTCCGACCCTCCCCGCCTCTCCTGCCGCGGGGCCGTGCCCGGCCAGTCCGTCACCCGAGGACAGCAGCTGTTCATCCGGTGGGCGACCACCGGGCAGGGCGGCACTTGGTTCACGGTGCCCGACACGGGCGTCTATGTCGTTCACGGCAGTGTCACCGTCAAGGCGGGCAGTGTGCAGTCTCCTGGTGGTGACGGCGTCATTCTCAACATCTACCGCCGCAGCGCCTCCGGGCAGCTGACCAGCCTGGCCATGGCCCGGGAGATCGCCCAGCAGCCCGGCGATTATGAGATCGTCTCGACCGTCACGCTGGTGCACCTGACGGCCGGCGACGCCATCGCCGCCGCGGTGTACCTGGAATCGGGCACCCCCAACAGCAGCTATGCGATCCAGGCTGGCGAGTGGGAAACCGTTCTCGGCGCCTGGATGGCAGCACCCGGAGCAGCTGCACTGTCGGGTGAGGCCACACCGTTCGTACCGGCGGGTGACTGGAGCAACCAGGAGCGGATCACCTCACAGCACATGGACACCCGCATCACCCAGCCGATGCGGTCCCTCCTGAACCCTCCGCGCGTCGTCCTGCGCACTCCGCTGCCGTACAGCGCCGCGTCCGGCCAGGCCACGCGGGTGCGCTGGAATGCGTCAGGGATGGAGCAGTCCGGAGGGTGGTCCCTGGCACGGGACGGCAGCACGGTGACCGTTCCCGCCGACGGCGTCTACCTGGTGGCTCTGTGTATGGCCGTCGAGCGGGACGGGCCCGAGGGCCCTTTCGGCTCCTATCAGATGAACCTAGCCCGCAACGGTGCAGTGGTCGCGGTGCATCAGCGGCAGAACACCCGATCCGGGTACCCGGCATCCATCACCGCCACGGACACTCTGTTCCTGAGGCGGGGCGAGACGCTCGGCGTCGAGTTTCTGGGCACCGGGAGCGGCCTCAATTGGCGGGGGTTCGGCGCAGACATCTCTGATGAGCGCTGGAACCTGGTTGCCGCGGTCAACCTCGCCTCCGGCTCCAGCGGCATGGGGGGCTGACATGGATTTTCCCGACTGGAAGCCACGCGACCTCGCCAACGCCTCCCTCATGAACACGCGGATGCGGGACGCGCACCGCGTGTTGTCCAACCCACCTCGGGTCTCCAGCGCCGGAGTAAGCACCGTGGGGGCCATTCCGGACGACGGCGCCTACGTGCCCCTGCACTGGGACACGGTGGAGGAGGCGGGCGGTTGGCTGACCGACCGATGGTCATTCACTGCGCCGGCCGGTGGCTTCTATTTTCTCACCGCTGACCTCACTGCCCTCTCGCCCAAGGAGGCGAGCAAGCGCCCCGCGCTCCGCTTTGTGGCCATGAGCCGCACTCCCGAGGGAGAGGCCGAGCTCCTGCGCTCCTACAACTCGACCATCGTCCCCAACACGTTCGTCACCTGCTCCCTGCGGGGTTTCGTGTACGTCGAACAGGGCAGCGCGTTGTTTTTCAAGGCCAACGCGCCGGCCGGGACGGGGGCTTGGGAAATCTCTCCGGGGTCACGAACGAGCGGGCACCTCAACCGTTTCTCCGCCGTCCTGGTGGCGCCGGGGACAAGCCGACAGACGAATCGATAGGTGATACCTCATAGCCACATCCACTCTCATCCTGAACATTTTCGGGGTCGTCGGAATTTTGGCCACCGTGATCGGTGGCTTTGTCGTTGTCAGGGCCTCGAAGGAGGCCAAGACCGCTGAGGTCTGGCGAGCGGAGGCCGAAGCACAGAAGGCGCGGGCCGACCGCCTTCAGGACGACCTTGCCGAGATCAAGGAGCGTCTGAAGCGCATTGAAGCCGAAAATGCCCGGCTGATCGGTCTGCTCACCGCCCTTGACCCACGGCAAATTACTCCTCACACGCGGACTCCTGAGGGCTCCTGATCACTCCGCGGCTGCACATGCAGTTTTGCCCACCCAGTGGGACAATGGGGGTTGGGCCAGATAGACCCGAAGGCATCAGAAGGACTCTTGGCGATGCGCCAAGGACGCCTGAGAGGTGCCCCCTCCGCAGTCTGTCCCAGAGGTGATCGCATGTCATGGGATGTTACCCAGCCCTTTTGGGTGAAAGCCAAGCAATGGTTCCCCGTTTGGATTTGGATCGGTCTTCCTGGTGAATGGACCTACACCACCATCCAGGCGCGCCCGATCGGCTCCACGGATCAGTGGTTCAAGCCTTTGTTCGTGATGGACCAGGGTGTCAGGGCGGTAGGGGTGACGTCCGCGGGGAAACCGAAGTGGGAGTACGGGGCAGATGTGTATAACCCCAACGACGTCTCGGTACAATTCACGCTCCACGGAGTTTAAGGAGCAATCATGGGCTCTGCTGACTCGCCGTATTCATCTGTCGCGGTCTTCACGGACACTGACGGTGTCGTGCGTGGTCTAGTTCTCGTCAGGGAGCCGCAGGACAAGGAAGCTCAGGCCGGCGCCAGCCTGTCGGGTTCTGAAGGAGTCACCGTGACGAAGGTTCCGCTACCCGAGGAGCTGCGGGGGCGGGAGCTTGGCGCCGACGCTTTCGACGCCTACCAACTCGTCGAGGAGAACGGGGAAACGGCACTGAAGAAGCGCGACGAAAAGGCTTAACGGCCGCTAGGTGGCGTCCGTGAGGGCTCCATCAAACGAAACTACTCATCACATAAGCCCGCCAGTGCGGGCTTTTTTCATGCCCTAACGAAGGAGAAGTTATGTCAGTTGCGCAGAGCGTCATAGATATTGCCCGTGACGAAGTCGGCTACCAGGAAGGTTTCTCTGGCGGCCATTGGAACAACAAGGAGAAGTACGCGCACCAGGTGCCCGGCCTCGGCTGGGTGAGCGACGATAGTGAGCCCTGGTGTCATGTTTTTGTCTCGTGGGCTTTCCAGGAGGCCGACGCCGGTCACCTCGCCCCGGTCACTGCGAGCTGCCTTGAAGGCGTGAGCTGGTTTGAGGACCAGGGTCGGTGGTCGGAGTACCCGGCTGTGGGGGCTGTGGTCTATTTCGGGGCGGGGGACGGCGGCACCCATGTCGGCATCGTCACCAGCTATGACAGTGACACCATTTACACGGTGTCCGGAAACACCAGTACGAGCGGCAGCGCCGAAGGAGACGGCGTGTACGCAAAGGCGTATCAGCGTCGCTCTAACTATGTTTACGGCTACGGATACCCCGACTACCCGGAGGGCATCGTCTGCGCCGATCCGGGCTGGAAGGGCCGGGAGGGCGTGACCTTCTTCGGCCAGGAGGCGTCTGAGGATGACCTCCCGAGCGGCGGAAATTCCCGACCGGACAAGCCGGCGTCGAGCGGCCAGATTTCTATCGATGGCCTGCCTTATGGCCCCGGGGCGAAGGGCGACCACATCACCCGCCTGGGGCGCATGCTCGTGGCCGCTGGTTGCTCGGCGTACGAGGAAGGCCCCGGCCCGGTATGGACGAGTGCCGACACCGCGTCCATGCGGAAGTACCAGATCAAGATCGGGGACAGCGGTTCGGAGGCTGACGGCCTCCCGGGCAAGCTCCAGCTTGCCCGCCTGACCCGCGAGTTCGGGAAGGCGGCCTAATGGGAACCCACCGCGGACCCGCAGAAACTTTTCCGCTCGCGGGATTCATTCGGGATCATCCGGCCCGGCTGTACAGCGTCGCCACAGCAGCGCTCACGCTCGTTGCGATGTATGTGCCGGATATCCCGCAGGAGGCAATTCTCGCCCTGGTGGCTGCCATGCTCGGTGTCGGCGAGGTCACCCAGCGCGTAGAGAATGCCAAGACCGCCAAGGCACTACAGCGGGATACGTAATAGCAGGTCAGGGGCGGTTTCCCGCCCCTCCAAAAAGGAGGCAACCTGGGCAGCGTTGACGTGACTGTCTGCCTGGTGGTGGGATGCATCTGCCGAACGAACAAACCTTCCCCCAATAATGCAGTTGCGCCCACAGGGCCTCTTTTGACATAAGTCGATTCACTCGGCGGGGTTTACGGAATAACCCCAGGGGGATCCGGAGGGGAAAATGAGTAAGTCTAGCGTGGTCCGTTTTTTCGCGCTTGCTGCGGCAACCGCCTCAATCGGCTTTGCCGCTGCCGGTCCGGCGGCAGCCGATGGCGCAGTTGACTGGCAGAGCAAGGTAACAGGCGAGTGCGTTACCGCAGGCGGCGAGGGCGCTGCGTTTATGGGAGGGTGCGGTGGTCGCTGGTACGACGAGAAGCACCCGGAGCACGGCAACAACTGGATTCAATATTTTGCCGCCGACCCTAAGCTGTGTCTCGACAGTAGCGACGCTGGAAGGGTCTACCTGAACCCGTGCACTCCCGCGTCTCGGTACAATAAATACCAGTTCTGGTCTGAAGAGAAGTGGAATGGCGGTTGGGTTCTTAAGAACGTCGCCACGGGACGATGCCTGTCGGTCTACAAGGGGCACCAAGTTCGCACACTGCCCTGCAATTCGAACAATCGGGATCAGTTCTGGAAGTAATAACGCTTCCACTCTGAACTAACGAACTAAGCATTAACGGGTAACGAGAGTGGCCCCGCACAATATGTGCGGGGCCACTTTTCTGTTTCCAGCTCAGAGGGCGGCGAGGAAGGGATTTTCTACCGGGGCAGGTACCAGGGCGGGCGGCCGCTCCGCTGTCTTTTCTGGCACCGGGGTGACGACCCGGAGGCGGGGCTTCGGGGCACTACTTCGCAGCTCCGACCGGCCCTCCACCACCGCCACCTGTGGCGCCTCTACCGTTGTCCTAGGTACGGGCGTTGGTGCTGCGGCCGGTGCCGAATCGGGCGCGGGCTCAGGGTCAGCCAGGGTGAATACCACGGCCGAGCGGCCACCGTTACCCATTTTTTCCGACCGGACCACGACACCGGGCAGTGCCTTGACTTCACTGGCGGTCGCTCCGACGAACGGGAGCACCTGGGAGGAAGTGGCTTTCCCGCCGTGCAGTTCGATGCGATCCCGGACCTTTTCGTACAGGCTGCGCGGCTCCTTGATTGCCCTCGGGGCGTCCAGATCAGTCGTGATCTCGTCCACGAAGTCCATGGCGTACCGCACGAGTGCCGCCGCTGCTTCAAGGTCCTCCGCGGTGATCTCGCTACGTAGGTCGAAGAGGGCGAACAAGGCGGCAACTCGGCGGGCTTGTTCGTTGCAGCGGGCCGAAAATGCTTTCAGGTTCGGTGTCTCACGGGCCTTGGTGACGAGATCACGCCGGATGATGTCGGCTGCGTCGTAGGCACCTTCAGAGAGGGTGACCAGTTTGGTCCGCTGGGCGAAGCGGATGGCCTGGGCCATGGCTTCCCCGGCATCAGGGATCAGGTGGGGCGGCCTCTGGTGCCGCTCGCTCAGCCACCGTATTTGTTCGACGGGCAGGAACAGCAGTCGGTTGTAGGACCCGCCTTGCCGGGCGGTCCGGCTCATGTTCTCCCGGAATTCCTCCGGAGTGACGTGTCCCATGATCGATACTCGGGGGTTCTCCACCTCCACGGGGTCCTTGGCCCGTGAGCTGGCCACAGCGACCCCGTCCCACAGGTCTCGGAGAATATAGGTGAGGTTGCTGGACGTCCTACCGGCCCGCAGGACGCGGGCGTACTCGGTGTCCACGATCAGGGCATGGCCGCCACGGTCGTGAACGTGCTGGATGACTCCGGCCCCGCCGACAACGCTTTTGATCACGTGGCTTTTCATGTATTGCGCGTTGGCGTCCTGGGCGATGTCGACCGCAGCAGACCAGCACTGTCCCTTGCCCTCTCCGGTGCCGCCGCACAGAAGGATGTGGAGCATGAGGGGCATGGAGCCGGAGCCACGCTGTACGCGGGTCTCCGGGAGCATGGCGGAGAACACACACAGCAGGCTCCCCAGCAGCCCGATGGGGGTCCATTCCACGTGTGGGGCGAAGGAGTCAACGATCGCTCTCAGGCGGCCGGTTGCCATGGTGCGGATGTCAGGGGCGTGCATGGTTCGGTGTCCCGTCCTTGGGTTGGGTAGGGTTGGTAGCCGGGACGGGCGCAGCTCCAATGCGCCCGTCCCGCCTGGTGTCAGGCCGCTTGCGCGTGCTGCTGCCTGGGGTTGTTCCCGTGGGCGCGGTCGTACGCCTCTTTGATCCGGTCGGACAGTCGGCCCCGAGGCGGGACCTTGTAGCCGTTCCTCCGTGCCCATGCCCGGATGGCCTGGTTGCGCTCCTTATCGCTCATGCCGATCCGGTCCACCTTGACTGGTTCGGGGAGCGGGTCACCGCCGGTGAATTTCCCCATGCGCACCGCGTCCCTGAACCGGCCCCGGGGACGGGCATCCATGCAGGGGAGGCCGCGCTCCCGGGCGTCGCGGAGTTTGGTGGCGTTCCGCTCCGCGCCCTCACCGCAGATGATCAGGACGGTGGTGTCGTCAGCCCGTCCGGTCACCCGGTAGCCGCTGTTTCGAAGGGCGTCCTGGGCGTCCTCCCACGAGTAGCCCGGCACCTCGCCCGTGAGCATCACCGACGGCTGCACCGTCTCACCCTGCCTACCCGCGGGGGTGTCCTCCTGGCCGTGAGTCTGCTCAGCCTGTTCCGGGATTTCCGTCGTGTCGGCAAGCGCAGAATTTTCTGCCTCACCGCCGGCTGGAACCTGGGCCGAAATATTTGCCGTGTCGGCGGCGCCGGGCTCTCCGAGCGCGCCCACCAGGAGCGTTGCGAACTGCGCCGCGTGCTCCCCCCACACACTCCACTCGCGGCCCCCGAGTGTCAGGGTCTGCGACATTCCCGTCAGCAGCCCTGCGAAACGCTCCACGTGTTCCGGGCACAGGTGCCAGACCCGTTCCCCCAGGGTCATGTCCTCGGTTGCCTCGACCTGGGAGCCGTCCCGCGCTATGTGCGCGTCACACCGGGGCTGCTCCACCGGCACGGACACCGTCTCGCTCATGGGCGCCCTTTCCTCATCCGGGGCCGGGAAGGGCGCCCCGGAAGTCCACACGGTGGCCGTCTGCGCGGCCAACCGCTCCAGCATTCGGGTAGCGGAGTCGTCAGCCAGCTGCCCATCGTTCCCGCTGCACGGTTCCGAGTCCCCACCAGCCGGGCCGGTCGGGACCGTCGTCTCACCGGAGTTCCTATCTGTGTCGGCGGGCGGAAAATCCTGGCTCTCGCCGCCGGCTGGAACCTGGGCCGAAATTTCTTCCGCGTCGGCGCCGTCCCGTTCAAGGGCCCGCCTCTGCGCGGCACTGTTGGGGTCGATGACCACCGAACTTTCCTTCCTGGCGTGACGCCACACGACAGGCGCCCTCTTCGTCACCTCGTCCACGACCACGAACGTCCCCACGCGGTCATATGCGTTGCGGTCGGCCAGAGCATCAGCGCTGGCGATACTTGCGTCTCCGATGCCCATCGGCTTGCGCTGAGTGCCTGAGTCCATGGCCGGTGCCGAGCGATGGAAGTTGCCCAGCTTCACCCCACCGCAGTCACACGCCAGGTAGTACCGCAGCATCCGGGCAACGCCCTCGGCCTGGACATAGAGCCACCTCGTCTGTCCGTCGCATTCAGCCTGGTGGTAGCGCAGGGCCTCGCCATCCTGGTTGTCCTCGGAATCGTCCGTGTCGGCAGCGGAAGAATCCCCGGCCTTGGAGCCGGCGCCGGGGGCCGAGTTTTTCTCCGTGTCGGCGCGATGCTCCTGTTCGGCGGCCTCCTGCTTGAGCATCCGGTAGGACTGCACCTGTGCAGCGGTCACCCCGAACGTGTTGTCTTCCCGGGCGGCCTCGACCAGGTCCTGACGCCGGGCCCGGTCCCACAACCGATAGGCCGCTTCCCCCTGGTCCGAAAGCCGGATCTGTCGGTGCAGCTCGTCACCGCGGCGGAGCACCTTGAGGAATCCGGCCCGGTACAGGGTGATCACGCGCTTCGCGGCGAACGTCTTCGGCTTCCAGGATTCCCGCTGTTCCGGGGTGTAGAAGCCCGTTGCGTTTTCGGCGAGCCAGCCCTGACCTGCGTAGCTCAGAACGTCCAGTTGAGCGGCAGAGAACGCGAGCGCGGCGGCCTGGGCAGCCTCCTCCCCGGTCAAAAGGTCATCGGCCGGACGGTGCTTGTCCTCGTAGTGTGCGAGCGCCGCCCGGATGGCGTCGGCCTTGTCGTCCCACTCGCCGGGCAGACCCATCGGCATGCCACCGCCACAGCGCCCGCACTCCACGCCCCACCAATCGCGGTAGCGGGTGGATGGCAGCGGTACAACGTACAGCCCCGGCGGGCACGTCAGACTGCCCCCAGAGACCGGCACGGCCGGGGGCTTGGCGACCCCAACCGCTTCCGGCTCCCAGGTGCGGGCGGGCGTGATCCCCAGCTCGGCGAGCAGCCCGTCATAACGGCCGTTGTCCGTGACCCAATCCCAGTCCTGCCCCTCAACGCCAGGATCGGCAGTCCAGCACAGCATGTGGCTCCGGCCTGCCGACCGGTCGTCGCAGCAGATCGCCATAGCCTCCGCGCGGGTGACTCTCCACAGAACCCGCATGCGAGGCGGGGTGGTGTTCTGGCTCGCGATGAACACGACCACCGGATCGGCCGAGTCGCCATGGGTGGGCTCGCCCGTCGGGATTTCTGCCGTGTCGGCGGGCGAGCCCACGTGCTCAGAGACCTCCGCGAGCATCCGGCGTTCGGAGTCCTGACGGATCAGCTCACACACCTCGCCCCGCTCAGCCGTCGCAGCGACCTTGGTTTCGGTGTCCTTCAGCGTGACCACGTAGGGCCGCTCTAGCGGCGTCCGCGTGTCCACCCGGTAGGTGAACCCGTGGTCCGTGGTGACCTCCACCGCGTACCCATCGAGCTCCCCATGCCGGTATGTGGACCAGCCACAGCCCAGCCTGTCCAAGGGCTTCGGCTCGTACCGCTCGGTCCACCACGCCACGTAGGCCAGCCGCTCCAGCCGCTCCCACGCGGCCTGCTCCGCACGCAGCGCCTCACCTGCATCGAGGATCTCCGACCATGATCGGCCGACATACGTCGTAGCCGTGTCCGCAACGTCTCCGCCGCACTGCTCGCGGGCATCTGTGTGCTTGCCCAGACACCACCGGTCGGCCGCGAAAGGCACTCCGTCCTGCTCGACCTCTACGAGAAAGTTGTGCCACCGGCCGCACAGATAGCACCGACCGCCGCCATTAGCTCCGGTCACCACGCAGCCCCGTGCGATCAACTGTTCTGTCTCTGCTGTCCGCTGCTGGACAGCGTGCGACATGGCTTCCACCGGCACTCCGACCCGCGGTGCCGGGCACGCGGGCTTGTTATCCCCGTGCTCCTGGAGTTCGGGCCGCCCGTGGGGGCCGTCAGCCTCCGAACCCTTGGGCTGCTCCTCGTCGACGATTTCCGCGTCCACCACATCGCCCGTATCCGGGACCGGGTCGGCCGCGGGAAGCGCCGTCGCCTCATCCCGCTCCACCACCGTCACGGGCACGGGAACCAGCTGCCCTGACCACTGCTCATGGTGGACCGGGTTCGTGCCCCAGCAGACGCCCGCCATCTGTTCTCCGTCGCCGCGCTCACGCACCGACACGACGACGCCCGTGGACCGGCTGAACTCGTGCAGATCTGCGCGGGGATGACCCGAGCGGACCACGTCGCCGACGGCGAACCGCTGTCCGTACCGCTCCCACCCGTACTCAGCACTCGGCGTCGCGGACGGAGTCGCCTTGACCGGCGCGGTCGAGACGACGACCGGGACCACCGCACCATGCGACTGCTGGCCCCGCTCAATAGCGTCCGCCAAGATCGCCCGCTTCATGGCCGGGCGGGACCGCTCGTACTGGCACACCCGATCGCCCGAGGCGACATGCACAGCGTCGTAGGTCCCTGCCAGCATGCCTATCCGGTAGCCGTGCCCCAGGAGCTCCGCCCGCTCACGGCCCCGCTCCCCGGCAAACACGATGTCCCCGACCTTGGGCGCAGCCATGCTCTTCTTCCCCTCCGGTGCCACGGCCGTCTTGTGCGTCTTGGTGGTCTTGTCCTGGGGCCCGGCCGCCATGAAGGCCCGCTCTTCCTCCGTCATGGGAGGCAGGGGCGTCCCCTCACCCTGCATGTCCAGCCACCACGTAATCCCGGGCGACGGAACACCGGGGTGGGCGGCGTACCAGTAGATGTGCGAGTCGTTGATGGGGGCCCCGAAGCACCGGCCGACCATTTCGCCCGACTCGTCAACGATCAGAGCGCACAGCGTTGCCAGTCGCCCCCGGGCGAGCGAATCAGGCAGATTCGCCGAGAGGAAAACCCGCCCATCGCAGGTGACCCGCCACCACCCCGTAGCGAGTTCCTCACGCTCCACCCGCGGCATGTCCGCTGCGAGCGTGACCTCCTCGATGGCGAACGACCGCTGTTCGTCGTCCTCGTCCCTTTCGAAAACGAGAATCCGATCCGTGTTCAACCGCTTGGCGACCTTGTAGCGGGCCCCGTCGACGTAGACCGTGTCGTCGGTCACGTACAGGCGCGGTATCTCCTCGACCCGCTCAAGATCGGCCACCGCAAACGTGATCGCATCAAGCGGGACCGCACTACTGACGGAGACCTGGACGGTCTCACCCTCGATGCTCATCACGCGGCCAAGAACGCCGTTGGGCAGCCGCACCGTGTCCAGCGGCGCCAACGGCCCTTCCCGCTCCTCTACGGCCTTCTGAGATGCCTTTCCTTGTTGGGATGCCGACTCACCGGTCGTGGCGCCCTGTCCCGGGACCATCGGCGCTTCTGCCGGGGCAGGTTCGGGTGTCTGCGGCTCCTCCGGAGTCTCCTCGATTACCTCGAACGTGACCTGATCACCCCACTTGGCCAACACCTTCTCCGGCGACATGCGCCGGGGCTTGTGCGGGCCCTTGTCGAGCGTCGACTCCCACACGGGCGGATTCTGAGTCTCGGCCGCCGCAATCTGCCGCAGTGTCTCGGCCTCCAAGGCTTGACGCTCGCGGACGTGCGCGAGCATGGCCGCCTCTGTCTCGGTGCGGGACCAAAACGGTCGCCCGTCCGTGTTCCGTACCTGCTCACGCTTGGGCCACTTCCGAGGCTCCCGGTAGTCTGCCCAAAGCACGTCGCCAAAGCGGCGGAGGACGAGCCACTCACGCTTGCTCTGCGCGACCCAGAAGGACATGCCGCGCCAGGACGCCGTGACAGACCAACGGTCCCCGATCTCATGCCACTTGAATGTGACCGGGTCCGCATGGTCAGCCGGGGTGGGCACCGTCACGTGCCCCACCGTGGTCTTGGAGTCGTCCGCCTCCGGCGCCGCCTTCTCCATCGGAGTCGTCTCCGGGGCGGATTCCTCCGGCTGCACCGGAGTGGGCCCATCAGCCACCACCACGTTTGCAGTCTCCGGAACCTCAGATGGCACCGTTCCGAACTCCCGCTGATGCGACCGGTGAAGGGCGTAGCTGACGGTGTGCGTGCCCCGACCATCCCGGACGATCACCCACCCCAGACGCCGTACCGCGTCCGACTGCACCGTCGCACCACACGTGCAGTCGTAGCCGTACCGGTTGCCTGTGCTGTACCCAAGCGTCCCGCGGCACGTGCCTTGACGGCGCCCGAACTGGGTTGCCTTGAAGGGCCCGTTGTGCCGGACCGGTTCCAAGATCACCAGCCCCTCAGGGCGGATCGCGGCCACGTTCTTGCGCACGTAGGCCGTGACGGGCCCGCGTGACTTGTACCCCTCCTTACCAGGGATCACCCAACGCCCGTCCAGCGTGACGACGCTGTACCGCTCCGTGGCAGGGCAGTACACCGAGTAGGCAACCGCCCGGGGCACCCCGTCCCCCGCGCCTCCTGGGCGTGGGTACAGCTCAGCATCCGATCCGAGGATCAGCACCGCGCCAGTCAGCCCATGCCCCTCCATAGCGGCCTGTGCTGGTGCGGTGATCAGGGCCCCTGTCCCCAGCGTTTCCATTCCCTGTCCTCTCGACTCGCAGTAGCTCGTACGCATCAACCGGTCACGCAGTCATTCCGGCCCGTACTCACCGCAGACGCCCGCTAGAAGCAGCACAGAAGCAACCAGCCCGGCCACAACACGACGGGTCCTAGACATTGCCCACCCCCACAGACATCCGCCTGCCCGACATCCCGCCGGACGGCTCTCAACGGCTTCTCCGGCACTGCCACCCATCACAGACAGGGAGTGCCAGGAGATTAGTTAGATCGGCCCCACCAGATTCCCGGGACCGCAATTTCTGACTCCCCATTTCTACCGCCCCAGCACTCCCAGCAAATACCAAAACAGCGTGATCCGCGTCACAATCCTCTGTTTACGAAGCGGCACGCCTTGATTACGAAGAGAAATAAAACCCGTAAAACCGCAGGTCAGAGCATGTCTAAGCACCGGGGGTAATGCTTAGTTCTTTATTAAAAGGACCCACCGGGGGTGCCTCTTTCCGACCGTGTACGGGTATCAAATTTTCGCTGTCACGGAATTAATGAGGCCCGATTCTGGCCCACCCAAGGGTCCGCCGGCGCTAAGGGACGGCATTTGGGCAGAAAAAAGCGCCCGGAAGGGTCTCCCGGGCGCCGTTGCGCAGCTTTCAGGGCGTGAGGATGCCTGTTTGGCGGCAAGCTGACGAGCTAACCAACCTCATCAACGTGCCCCTGATCACATTTTTCGGGTTAGGGGTCACGGATTGGGGTGGATCACGCCTACATTATTTATGTCGGGGGTTATATATACCTGCTGTAGGTTCCTGGGATAGCAGAAGGCCCCCTCCCGAGAGGGGGCCCTGTGGTGTAGCAACCGAGTGAGTGTTGAGAGGCGGCTAGTTTGCCTTCTCGTAGGCTTCCCGGATGGAGGCCGGCACGCGGCCCCGGTCGTTCACCTCAAGACCCGCAGACTTGGCCCAGGCGCGAATTGCGGAAGTGTCCTGGCCGCCGGCTGCCCCCGCGGGACGGCGCCTCGTCTTGGTGGCCGCGGAGCTCGACGCTCCTCCTCGTACCCGGCGAGCGCCCTGGGCGCTCAGGAAGGGCCTCAACGCGTCCATGAGCTTGTCGTGACTGTCAGGAGTGAGGTCGATCTCGACCCCGGCCCCGTCAACAAGGATGGTGTGGGTACTGATCTCGTCCGATTCCTCACCGGTGAGATCGTCAGTAAATGTGGTGACTACTTTCTGTGCCATGTACGGATTATAGGGCACCACCAGTTTGCCGCGATGCGAGTTTATGAGGTAAGGCAATAACGCATTAAGGGGGCTTAGCCGCCTTCAAATGGGGCTGGCATCCAGCTCAGTGCCCAACCCCGTCTTCAGTAGCCCAAAGCGCGCCCGAGCGTGCTCCGGCATACGGTCAGGGCGTGGACTTTCAGATCACAGCGGCCGAGGAACGGGTGCTCCTCCTGATCGTCGAGCACCTGGGCGCAGGCAACGCCCCGACGCCGGAGGAACTGGCCCCGGACGCCGGCCGTGATGTTCAGACCGAGGTCGAGGCGCTGCGGGCGAAGGGGTGGCTCCTCGTGCGGGACGTCGATGGGCGCGCCACGGTCATCGGACTGTCGCCCCTGGCCACGGCCGCGGTGAGCAACCGGCGATACGGCCGCCGCGAGTAGGGCGCATAGGCCCCCGGATCAGCCGCTCTCCCCGCTCGGGCGCCTGAGGCGTGCGCCCTAGGGCGTGTCTGACGGGTCTATTACTGCGTCGACGCAGGCTCACGGTGGTTCTCATGCGCTCCTGGGCGCTTCCCTGCGCCTCTTATGTGCCTCGTGTACGGGCTATGGGCGGGGAATGCTGCCACCCAGCTAGGCAATGTGCCAACGCACTCGTGTTGGGAGGCATGTCATGCCCCGTGTTCGCCGGGTGGTTACCACTACTGTGGCAAGTGCCCTACTCGCTCTGGCCAGTATCATGCTAGCTACCCCCGCTCAGGCCGCCGACGGCTCCGATGCGGACCCAGTCAGCGAGATCCAGCGCAGCGTTAGCGGGATTCTCGAGAGCGGCAGCAAGCTTCTCGACTCCCTCGCCAAGGTGGCGGGTAGCTAGCCGCCGGCTCCGTCAGACACGCCCTAGTTCAGCGTGGTCTTCGGTCGTCATCTGCTCACTCTTCCAGAGGTCTGATACGCAAGGGGCCGGGCGGGGAATTTCCGCTACAGAACAAGGTCAATGCCCACCTGAGCTACCCCGAAGCCGCAGCGTCGATCCGGGGAGGGGGCTTCGCAGCTGTGATCGGCGCCGTACGTGCGGCTGATCCGGCCCGGGATGTCTTCCAGCCGGCATGACGAAGGCCCCCAGAGACTGGGGGCCTTTCGCTCACCTCCGCCTGCGCGGAGCGGGTCAAACAGGTTGGCCATCCCTACAAAGCGCGGGCGGCTCACCTCCGCCTTCGCGGAGCTTTGGACCATTCGGGTCCGGGTATCCCCAACCCTGCTGGCTCACCTCCGCTTGCGCGGAGACTGTCAAGCCCCGCGTATGCGGGCCCCGACGAGGACTACCGTAGCGCATCTCAGGCGCCTGTGTGGGCTGTTGGAGCAGATCATTGATCCATTTTCCCCACTTAGCGTGATCGGCCGACATAGAGCCAGCCGGGCAGGCCGTAGCCCCGCCTCACGGTTGGCCAGGCGGGGCTACAAGCGGCGTTCAGGGGTTGCGGATCACGTCGTCCCAGTGCGGGCCGGCGGGGACGCTCGGCGCGCAATGGGGGCATGCGTAGAGGGGGATGCCAGGCCCGCTACCGGTCTCGACGTACCGGACTGCCACGGGGGCGCTGGTGGCGCGGAGGCACTTGCAGCACTGGGCGGCAGGGGCTTCCGGTATGGGCGGGAAGTACTCGGCGACGCTCATACCGTCACCCCTGTGCGGTCGCGGTCGTAGCCGTATCGCTCGGGGTTGGGGTAGTCGTAGCCCATCACCGCTGCAACGGCCGCTAAGCCTCGTTGGATCTGGCGCTCCCGCTCCTCCCGCGCCTTCCGCTTCTCTTGCGCTTGGAGCCACTCCTGGATGAACAGGGGGACCAACGGCCGGTTGTCCTCAATCGGGATAGTTCGAGCGAGGACATGTGGCGGGATGGGTTTGCGGGGACCGCATATCTCGTACGGTGCCGAGCTGGTCTCAACAGGTACCGGGCTCGCCTGCGGGGTTGGTGCGGGGGCGGTTCGAGTCCCGCGGTGGCGTCCTTGGGCGGGCAACACCCGCCGGAGCACCCGGAGGGATAAGCGGGCGATAGCATGGCGCATACGTCGTTCAGCTCCTCGATAGCTGTGTTCGGCGAGCCCCGGATGGTCGTTGCGAGCGACCGCCCGGGGCGTTTTCGTTGTGGGAGACGCTAGTCCTGACCTGTCTAACCTGTCTAGGTCATCCACTGGTCTAGCCGGTCTATGTCGCCCACTAGAGGGCCGTTGTCTACGCTCTCCCTATGCCTGAGAACCCAACTGATCCCCACGCACCGCGCGCCCCGTACATGGAGGTGCTCGAAGTGCTCACGGCGGAGATCAAAGCGGGTACGTACGCGCCGGGCGCTCTTATCCCGTCTGATGCGGCGCTGTGCGAGCGGTTCGGGGTGGCGCGGGAGACTGCCCGGCGGGCGGTGAAGGTTCTCCGGGAGCGTGGACTGATCCGCACGGAGTGGGGGCGTGGGTCTCGGGTCGTAGACCACTCTGCGGCCCCGGATCCAAGCACCGCGGGGGATCCGGACGACGGCAACGGCTGAGCCTGATTTTTTTGTTCACAGGGTGACAAGGCCCCGCCCGTCCGCCTCGGGAGGAAGCGCACGGACGGGGTGTCCAGGGGCCTACGCGTCAGAGCGCAAGGGCAGCAGGGTTGTCGGGTGAGTCGAGCCATGCCCGTTCGCCTGCGTCGTCTACCGTCAGGCCGAATCGCTCATAGCCCGGCCGGTCGTTGCCCTCCCACCACCGGTACGCAGTCTCCACTTCGTCCCAGAGCCGCCGGGGGCCGGACTGGTAGACCCTCGATTCCTTGCGGTCGTCGCGGAAGACCACACAGGCCCACGACTTGTCACTCAGTCCGTAGAACCAGACGGCCCTCTTGCCGTTCTCCTTTCTGTCGGCCAGGTGGACGATGTTGTCGACGCACAGTCCGATGACGAATCCGGCAAGTCGGAAACCCTCGGTGCTGGAGAACTCGTCCTCGCCGACGGTGGTCGTGGACACGTCCGCGGCATCCATTGCCCCCGCCGGCACGTATTCACTGTGCTGGGGCCAGCCACGACGCTGCGAGCGCATCCGCATGAAAGCCACGGGCCGCGTGAATAGCCCTGACGCACTACGGCCGTCCTCGGCGACCACCAGGCGGGCCGTCGCCTCGCTCGGTCCGTAGTAGGTCCCCCACGGAGTGAGGATCACGCCGCACGGTGTCATCTGATTGAGCCAGGCGCGGGGGATGCTGCGCAGGCCGCACGTGGCGATGATGCGATCGTAAGGCGCCCTGTCGGCGAACCCGAGGTACCCGTCGCCGTGCACCACCTCTACCGGCAGCCCAAACCGTTTCAGTGCCTCCCGACCAGCCTGGGCAACTGCCCCGTCCACCTCGACCGAGACGACATTCGAGGCGCCGAGGCGGTGGGCGAGGAGAGCGGAGTTCCAGCCCGTCCCTGTACCGATCTCCAGCACCCGGTGACCTTCGCGGACATCCAGGTCCTTGAGCATGGAGAAGACCACACTGGGCATCGATGACGAGGAGCTGAACGAAGTGCCGGGCTCGGTGCCCTGGTGTGTCCCGTCGTCCCACTGGGTCACGATGGGCTGATCGGAGTCGGCGTATGCCTGCCATGCCTCCGGATCGGTAGATCTGTCCACGGGGGCGCTCCGACTGGTTTCCATGTCGTGGGGCCACATCAGATCGGGAAGGAAAGCCGATCGTGGCACCGCCTCAAAGGCTGGCGCCCAGGCAGGTGTCATGCATCCCTTTTCGAGGAGGGAGCGGCCCAGCTCCTCACGAGAGAACCGCTTCTCCTGCTCGGTGCGTGCTGTCACTTGCCGTGCTTCCCGCCCTCGCTGGGCTGGCCCCCATCAGGGGTGGGCTCCTCGGTGGGCTGCCACGGCTGACCGGGGTGACCGTCCCCCTCCTCCTGCGGTTTTCCGTGCCCGCCGCCCATCACAGTCATGAACCGAGTGGTGCTCATGTCGAGCTCCCTCCTATAGCTGGAGTGGTGCACTGCACTTACTGACCCGTCCGGCCACTCTCTACCACGAGGTGGGCCGGGCGGGCGTTGGCCCCGCCCTGGTCTCGGTCGGCACCCACGCCGGCTGGGACACCAAGGACGAAAAGACCAGCAGGCGTGTTGACCAGGGCGGGTGTCTGCGGGGCCCGTTCCCTGCCGGGACTCCTCACGGGGGAGACTCACGGAGTCGACCAGCAGGGAACGGGCGTTCAGGGGGTGGTGCCGCGGCGCTGCTGTTCGTGATGCAAGACCAGGGCCCGCAGGGTCCGCCGCTCGTGTGCGTCCGCGGGACGCAACCGGCTAGGGGCCTGCACCTCCCACTCGCGGCCACCAGGGCGTGAGAGCCATACCCTGCTTCTGTCGACCGAGGTGACCATGGCGATCATGTCGGTCTCCGGGTCGTAGACCGCCATGCCTCTGCGGAGCCCGCCCTCAATCACGGGCTCCCCCTCCTGCCTCCAACGGGGCTACCGGAAGATAATTGGGGTGCGCTGGTTTGAGGTGGTAGCGCACCCCGTGCTTCTCGCAGTAGAAAGAGTTGGCGTCCCCGGACTCGTACGGATCGGCGAGCAAGGGCTCACCACCGTTGGGGCAGGCGACCACACGAGGGTGATCCGGGACGGGCCCGAGTACGAACGGGGATTCTGACTCAATCGCCGGCGTACTCTGCGCCCTGCTGCTGCCGCGAATCACCTGCCAGACCTCGCCGTCGTCCTGGGGGGCGAGCTCGGCGTAGTCGTGGAACCCGCGCTCGTACCGCAGGTGATCCGTGGTCTGTGTGTGTCGTCGCATCCACTCTTCGACAGCTGCCGGGGTGGTCAGCCTGCCGGATCCTGCCCCGCACTCGGACACATCGCCTGACACGCATACGGCGCTGTACTCCGGCCATGCCGTGAGATCCTGGGAGATCGTGAACGGTACATAGCGGAAGCAGCGACGGGTCACTCTCGCTCCCCGATCATCGGTTCCGCCTCCGCACCGAAGATCACACGAAACATGTGTGCCTCGCCTTCGGGGGACTTTAGGAACTCGTCGGCTTTGCGCAACCTGACGCCCGCCTGGATGCGCATCAACGCCTTGTCGTGGTAACCCGGTTCGGCCATCGCCGCGCGGGCTCTTGCGTGGATGCGTCGCCGGCTGGGCCAGACAGCCCGCACGGGCAGGGAGAACTGCCCTTGCAGACACCACCACCGGTGCATGTCAGCGGGTGCCCGGCGGATGCGCCGCCACAGTCGCCTCACCGGGGACCACCACCCCATTGAGGGGTGCTGGCCGCACGGGAGGTCAACCGGACGGATGTGTCCGGCTTTCCCTCCCCTGCACGGTGCTGGGGGCACTGACACGCCGGAAACGCACTACTGCCGGTCGAGAGACTGGACAGGTCCGGTCCATCCGCGGACTCACCCAGGCCCCGTCTTGCGTTGTCGGTGCGCGCTCGCGGCTTCGAGTGGCGTTCGGGGGGCTTGCCGGCCACCGTCCGCGGCTTGGTGGTCACCTGCTTCACCTGCCTCTGTTGAAAGGGACTCCCATGCGGTCGGTCACCTCAGCGCGCACTCAAACCGTCGCGCTCCGCAACTATGCTCGGCGTGTTCCGCGCCAACCGGTGACCGCCACGAAGGTATGACGGTCAGGGGTGCGGAAAAACTGACGCAGGGTACGAGTTGTTCGAGGGCCGGCACCCGAGGAGTTCCCATGGTTCGACCACCGTCAAGTCAGGAAACACTGACCGCCAGTCAGGGATCGGGCCTGCGGATCGGGGAGGGGGCTGTCACCGGCCATCTGTTTAAGATCATCCGCGAACGAATGCCCCTCACTCAGCGGCAACTTGCTGAACGGCTGAGGGTGGACCCGACCACGGTGCAGGGTTGGGAGTCTGGGCGCCGACCACTGACCGCCGTCGCGTCATCGGCCTTTCTGGCTCTGCGTCGTAAGATGCTGCGGAACGGTGCAGACCCCGCCTTACTGGTGCTGCTCGATCCCGCCATGGAAGCTGACTCGGTTATCGCCCACGCGCTATCTGACGACGGCCGGAGCCAGGACATTGCAGACCACCCGCTAGCGGGATGGGTCTTCACTCGCGCAGCGACTCACATGATCGCGTGGGCACTCACGGGTGACGCACCCCCTACCGTGTCTCGCACCACGATCGCGACGGTGAGGCGCCGGGGGCCGTCTCCCGTCTCACCCAAGCTGGCCGGTGCTGAACGACGGCGGTTCTTCCGCCACATGAGGTGGTGCGCAGAGGTCGCTGACCACGCTGGCCCTGATGGCGATCTGCTACGCCGGCAAGCCCTCTACCTATGCAGCTATGACACCTCTACTGACTCCCATGCATGGCTCGGGGACATGCAGAGTCGCAGGCCCATACGGCTGGACCACCAGATTTGGACGCCTGCGTGGACTGACGCACGGTCGCTTGCTACGTCCTTGACCCGATACGGCGATGTCGACCGCCTCCATAGCTTCATTCAGAGGGGGATGAGCAACGACGCAGGTGAAATGGCCAATCTCAACTACTGGGCCTACTGGCTCGGCTTGGACCAGTGCCCGCGCCCCGACGATTCGTTCATGGCTGAGCGGTCGTCGCATCGCTGGGATGCTGGTGCCCTGCTACGGCGCCTCGTAGATCGGCTTGACCCTGGCCTGGGATGCGTTGATCTCAACGTCCACTCGGTGTGGGCCTTGATCGCCTCAACGCCCCGTGTCTTGGCCAGCGATCCTGAGCTCGGTCGTGATCTACACCAGCGTGTTTGCTCCCTGCTCGACAGTGACTCAGTGTCGTCTCAGTCCCGGCGGGAGCTTGACGCTGTGCACTACGGTCTACGACTGAGCAACCCATGATCCATCTGAGAGGACAAGCCGCATGACCGATGATGATCAGCACGCCAAGGGAACCGTCAGCTACCTGATGGAAATGGGTGCTCTTAAGCGCGCGCGGCGGTCCGGATGGTGGATCGCTGGCGTGAAGGACCCTGAGACGATCGCGGAGCATTCGTTCAGGACAGCGGTTATTGGCTCCGTCCTAGCCATGATGGAAGGCGCCGACCCCGCCAAGGTCGCATTGCTCTGCACCTTCCATGACACGCAAGAGACCCGTGTCGGTGACATTCCCTGGATCGGACGCCGCTACCTGACAGCCGCCAGCAACGAGGATGTCACAGCGGATCAGGTAGCTGATGCCCACCCCGCAGTTGCTTCCGGCATCCAGGCCATCGTTGCTGAGTACGAGCATGGAGACTCGCCAGAGGTCGTGGTGGCCCATGATGCCGACAAATTGGAGTGCATGATTCAGGGGCTGGAGTACCTCGAACAGGGATACGTCAACGCGCGGGAGTGGGTTGACAGCACCCGCGCGAAGCTCAAGACGGCGTCGGCAATCGCGCTTGCCGACGCAGCGCAGAACATGACGTCGATCGACTGGCAGCGCACCTATCTGCGGTAGTCCCCGAACTGACAACGCCCCCATGCCGTCCTCCTCGTCGACATGGGGGCGTTGTCTTGATGACCGGCGGTGGCTTGCCAGAGGGTGACCGCGAGGCCGAGCACGGCGTTACGGGCTTCACCCTCTCCGGGCCGGCGGAGCCGGGATCATCACCCGCGTCCCGCATGACCAGCGTGTGACCAGTAGAGGCCGGGAGCCCCCGGAAACACGCAGGAATACCCAGTAACACGAGAGGGCAGGTAGACCCCCTCATCCGGGTGTTTTCGCAGGTCAGAGCCCTACCGTGCTGGTGCCCGAGGTGAGAGTTCAAGTCCCCCCTCGGACACCAGCGAGAACCCCAGCTTCGGCTGGGGTTCTTTTGCTTTTCCAGGGTGCGGCGTGACCAACACGTGACCACCAGCCCGGAGAGTTCCCAGGTCAGACCAGAGATGACAGGCCGAGCCTGTTGGCTCCGGAGGCGGCGAGCTTCCGCGCTCCGTTCTTCCTGCTGTGCCCGTAGCGGGCCATGGTGCAGCCCGGCGAGTGGTGCCGGACGTTGGCGGAGGGAACGCCCCCGCCGATCGGCGGGGGCGTTCCTTTGCTGCGACGACTCACACGAGACTGATTCCGGCCTTGGCTTTGATGGTGTCCACGGCCTCGTCGGTGAGCCAGCGAAGGGGGACCACGGTCCACTTGTCGCCCTTGCGCATGACCACGGCGTTACCGTCCCTGGTCCGTCCGACGTGGATGAAGCCGTGATCACGTCGCAGGTCTTTCGCCAGGTTCTCGCCGTGGATCACGGGCGTTACTTCCCTTCGCGGTCCTCGTCGTCGGCCATGCTGCTGTGCACGTCCCCGTTCTGGGAGACACGGGTATCGGGATCAGTCGCCTGGTCCTGGTTGGCGTACGGGTCCCAGTCGTCTTCGTTCTTCTTCCCCATTCTCACGCGCTCCTTTCTGTCGAACACTGAGGCGACACGGGGAGTCGTCCCCGCGCCGTCGTGCAACCCGCCCCGACGGCTAGTCCTTCCTGTTGCTGAGCTGGCGGAGCGGGGATTTGGGGGCGCGACTGGCGCCGTCGGACCCTCGCGGGAGCCGTCATCGTGCGGCCTGGGGCTCGGGGCACTCGGGATAGTGCCGGTAGACGGCCGCCGGGGACGCGGACGCTCTCGCAACGGTGATACGACGGCACAGCTCAAGGCCCTTGATCTGCCTTTGGCAGTCGGGGCACGTGTGCCCCGAGGGGGCATACGTCGTGTACTCCGACTGCCGCGCGTCCCACTGCCGTTCGTCGGTGTTCCTCGCCTGCGTCGTGCTCGCCATGTTCGCCGTCCCCTCACGTGGTCCGATGGCCACACGCTAGGAACGGTGGAACCCCGACCACCACAAACTTGCACCGACTTGCACGCCAATTTCCTTGGCCCACAGCCCCCTTGACGCTTCCCCCGCAGTTCAGACAGGCTCATGCAAGCCCGAGCAAGCACCTGGACCAAGGAGCCAGCCATGGCCGTCGAGTTCGTAGGGATCGACCCCAACACCGACCGGGACCACTGCCCCACGGTGTGGGCGGACACCGAGGCTCAGGAGATCTTGTTGCAGGGGTGGAAGCCGAGCGCCGAGACCCGGGCGGAGTGCGAGGGGACCAGCCCGGCGAACGGACCGGTGCCCGACAGCGAAGCCATCGTCAGGATTCCGGCCCGGATGATTGCGATGATCAGGGAGGCATGCGATGCCGTCGAGCGTGCCCAGCTTCGCTGAGCTGCTTGGCCAGTGCGAGCGGTCCGCCGTCCATCTGGAGCTTCGCGACTCCTACGCCCCCACGGACCGGTTCGAGGCATGGAAGCGAGGTGAAAGGATCAACTGGGAGGACCGGCCATCCTGGTGGCACCCCTACGATCAGTTGATTGCGGACACCGTGTCTCGGGGCGTTGCGATCCGCCGAGCCCGAGTGGTCTCGGAGCCCGTGTCGGAGTACATCCGGTGGGAGCACTACGTCACACACGCCAACGTCACGGCGGGCGAGCAGGTTCGGTGGCTACCCCGACGACGGGCCACGAACATCCCCCTGCCCGGCAATGATTTCTGGCTGTTCGATGGCGCGCTGCTCCGAGTGCACCACTTCTCCGGCGACGGCGTCGTGGTCGAGGACGAGATCACGGCCGACCCGGAGACCGTGAAACTGTGCTCCACTGCCTTCGAAGCAGTCTGGGAGCGAGCGATCCCGCACCACCTGTACGAGATCTGACGAAGGCCGGCTCCATGCCCCCACACCCCTCTTCACGAGTCCAGAAGGCCCGTGAGGAACTTGCCGGCCGTCTGCGCGAGATCCGGAAGGACGCGGGGATCACCGGGCGGGAGCTGGCCATCAGGTGCCGCTGGTCAGAGTCGAAGTCGTCCCGGATCGAGAACGCCAAGACACCCCCCTCGGACAGCGACATCAGAGCGTGGTGCCGTGCCTGCGGTGCCGATGATCAGGCCCCTGACTTGATAGCGGCCAACAGACAGTCGGCCGACGCTCATGTGCAGTGGAGACAGCTCCAGCGGAGCGGGCTCCGTCGTCTGCAAGAGTCCACAGGGGATCTGTACCAACAAACAAAGACGTTCCGGGTCTACGTATCCGATGTGATCCCCGGCTTTCTCCAGACGTCTGGATATGCCGCCGCCTTGCTGTCGTCCATCGCGGACTTCCGTGGGACCCCGGACGACGTGAGTGACGCCGTGGCGGCCCGCATCAAGCGCAACGCAGTGCTGCGCAACGGCGCACGCCGGTTCTCGTTCGTATTGGAGGAGTCGGTGTTGCGGTACCGGCTGTGCAGCGCCGAAACCATGGCGGCGCAGCTTGGCCACCTGCTCGGCATCATGGATCTACAGCACGTCGCCGTGGGAATCATTCCTTTCTCAGCACAGCGCACAGTGTGGCCCATGCCGACCTTCACGATCTTCGATGACGGTAGGGTTCACGCGGACACGCTGGATGCCGCTTCAACACTCACCCAACCCAGTCAGGTCGAGCTATACGCCCGCGCCTTTGAGCGGTTGTCTCAGATGGCAGCGCGGGGCGGTGCGGCGCGTTCCCTGATAGCGAGTGCGCTAGCCTCCCTGGACTGACCGGCGTTACCTCCGGTCCCGTGATGAGCCGGTTGGACACGTGACCAAAGCATGACCAACAGCGGCCCGAAGCGAGGGAAGGCATAACCAACCGAGACGGTTGCCCCGCTGCGTATCATCTGGCGGATGATCACCAACCGTGCCCGCCGCACCGCTGCCGCTGCCGCCCCCGCGCCCTGCCGGATCACCGTGTGCCGGGGGTGCTGCTGCGGTGACCCGCAGAAGGTGCCCGGGGTCGATCACGCCGGGCAGATAGGGCGGTTGCGCGGGGCCGTGGAGGGTGCCGCGCAGGTGCGCGCCTCGGAGTGTCTGGACGTGTGTGACCAGGCGAACGTGGTCGTCGTACAGCCGTCGGCGGCCGGGCGGGCCGCCGGGGGGCGGCCCGTGTGGCTGGGGCTGGTCAACGACGACGAGGCGCTCGCCGACATCGGCGCGTGGGTGCGGGCCGGCGGGCCGGGGCTGGCGGAGCCGCCGGGGGTGTTGGATCTGTACGAGTTCACCGCCTCGCGGCGGGTGGGCAAGGCCCTGGAGGGCTAGCCGCCGCGATATTCGGTGGGCCCGGCGAGCGGGCCGCCCCTACAGTGCGCGCATGACGACCTATGACGGGCTTCCCGTCTTCGAGCTGGCGTTCCCGGGGCCGCTGCGCGACCAGTTGGTGGCGGCGGTGCTGTCGGGTGCCAAGACGTCGACCACCGGGCTGCTGTGCGAGTACGAGGCGGCCGGTGAGCCGCTGCCGGCCCCCGGGGACCGCTACGCGCTGGTCGATTCGGCGGCCCGGCCGGTCGCGGTGATCGAGGTGACGGAGGTCCGGGTGCTGCCGCTCGCGGAGGTCGACCTGGCGCACGCCCGTGACGAGGGCGAGGGGCACGAGACCATCGCCCGGTGGCGGGCCGATCACGAGACGTACTGGCACGGCCCCGAGCTGCGCGCGGCGCTCGGCGATCCGGGGTTCACCGTGACGGACACGACTCCGGTGATCGCCGAGCGCTTTCGCGTGGTGGAGCGCCTCCGTCAGTGAACGGCCCGGGGCTCGGCGGCCGCGGCCGCCTTCTCCAGCTGGAACGCCTCGTTGCCCAGGCCGATGCCGGCGTGCACCTCGGGGCGCAGGCGCCGCAGGACGGCCCCGAAGACGAGGCCGGCGACGACGGCGGCGCCGATGACGCCGGGCAGGATCCAGCGCAGGGCGGAGCCGGAGCCGGCGCCGACCAGCACGTCGAAGTCCTTGACGGCGTAGCCGGCGATGACGAGCAGGGCGAGGCCCGCGAGGCCGGAGGCGATCAGCCGTGGCGCCTGCGGGCGGGCCGCGCCGCGCCGGACGAAGAAGGCGATGACGGCGGCGGAGGCGGCGGCCATGAGGACGATGATGCCGAGCGCGCCGACGTTGCCGCTCCAGGTGAACAGGCGCTGGACGGGCGCGGTCGGGTCGCCGTTCGGCCGGCTGTCGGTGGCGGCGAAGAGCAGGACGACGACGAGCGAGATCCCGCTCTGGAGCAGGGAGCCGTAGGCGGGTGCGCCGCTGCCCTTGGCCGTGCGGCCCATGGCGGCGGGCAGCAGGCCCTCGCGGCCCATGGCGAAGGCGTAGCGGGCGACGACGTTGTGGAAGCTGAGCATGGCGGCGAACATGCCGGTCACGTAGAAGAGGTGCATGACGTCGGCGAAGGCGCCGCCGAGGCGGTTCTCGGTGAGGGTGAAGAGGAGGCCGGGGCCCTGTTCCCGGGAGAGGCCGACGATGTCGGCGGGGCCGGCGGCGACGCTGAGCGCCCAGGAGCTGAGGGCGAAGAAGAGGGCGACGAAGCCGACGGCGAGGAAGGTCACGCGGGCGACGACAATCTGGGGGCGGCTGGTCTCCTCGGCGTAGACGGCGGCCTGTTCGAAGCCGACGAACGCGGCGATGGTGAAGCAGAGGGCGGTGCCGAGGCCGGCGCCGTCGAGGGTGGTGGGGTCGAAGGAGTGGAGGGAGACGCCCTGGGGGCCCGGGTCGGCGAGGCCGGCGATGTCGAAGGCGGCGACCATCACGCACTCGATGAGCAGCAGGACGCCGAGGACCTTGGCGTTGAGGTCTATCTTGAGCCAGCCGAGGACGGCTACGGCGAGGACGGCGGCGAGGGCGGGCACCCACCAGGCGAGGCCGATGCCGAGGTGCTTGTCGAGCAGGCCGGAGAGTTCGAAGCCGAAGATGCCGTAGATGCCGAACTGCATGGCGCTGTAGGCGACCAGGGCGACGACGGAGGCGGCGGCGCCCGCGGTGCCGCCGAGGCCGCGGGCGATGTAGGCGTAGAAGGCGCCGGCGTTGTGGACGTGGCGGCTCATCTCGGCGTAGCCGAAGCTGAAGAGGGTCAGGACGACGCCGAGGATGACGAAGAGCAGCGGCTGGCCGACGATGCCCATCGTGCCGTAGGTGGTGGGCATGACGCCCGCCGTGACCATCAGCGGGGCGCTGGCGGCGACCACCGACAGCAGCAGCCCGGCGAGCCCGATGCGGTCGGCGCGCAGCCGCCTTTCCTGGCCTTTGAACGTGCTGATCTCGCTCGTCGTGCCCGTCGGCATGGCGGGGTCGTCCTTCCCTGGGGGGAGCGGTGGCGGAAAGCGGGGGTTGCGGGTTCAGGCGGCGCCGAGGGCCGCGCGGCGCGCGGCGCGGAACGCCTTCCTGGGGTCCCGGTCGGGGTAGGACCAGGGCGCGCGGGTGGCGTGCGGGCCGATGCGGGTCAGGAGGGCGGCCGCCTCGGCCAGGCGGTTCTCCTGGAGCTTGGCGTGGGCGAGGTAGTTGAGGTCGACCTTGCGCCGGGGGTGGGCGGTGGTGCCGTCGTCGACGTCCCATTCGAGCCACCAGTCGAAGGCGGCCTTCATGACCTGACGGGCGCGGCGGGTGGCCCAGTGTCCGGAGCGGGCGGGGTCGGCGGGTTCGACGCCGGCGCGGGCGAGGACGCGGTAGCGCTCGGCGTGGGCCACGACGGGCAGGACGGCCAGCGGTGAGTCGGCGGGGGCCTGTTCGGCGGCCCAGGCGGCGAAGTCGTAGACCTCGTGCAGGGGGTCGTCGCGGTCGCCCGTCTGGTGTTCGGCGAGGCAGGCGGCCATGAGGTGGTGCGCATGGTGGTGGTCGCGGTGCCGGGCGCGCACCTGGTCGAAGGCGCGTACGCGCTCGTCGTCGGTGCCGGTGCGGTGGGCGAGGATGAGGATGCCGAGCCAGGGCGAGGGGTCGGCGGGCGCCATTCTGGCGGCGGTCAGGCAGGCGGCGCGGGCCACCTCGGGTATCTCCTTGCCGCCGACGGCCCGGCAGACGGTGGCGCAGGCGAGGAGGACGGCGGCGTCGGGGCTGTCGGGCTCGGCGAGCTGCCACTCGCGGGCCCAGGCGGCGGTGGCGGGGCCTTCGGCGAGGACGACGAGGCGGTGGCCGCGGCGGTCCCAGTCGTCGCCGGTCTCGGCGAGGAGGCGGCGGGCGTCGGCCCAGCGACCGCGGGCCAGGGCGTCACGGGCCGTGGCGAGCTCGGTGTCGTCGAGGGCGGGGTCGAAGGTCAGTCCGTCCTTGTTCCGGGGGCGGCCCAAGGGTGGGGGCGTCATCTGCGGGCTTCCTCCACGGCGTACGTCCCCTCCGGACGCCGGTGCCGGGCGTCCGCAAACCGACCACTTCGGTCACGCACAGCAAACCGGTAGTCACCGCTCCGAGTCAAGACCGATCTTGCGGCTGACGCGACATCAACTCCCATATCGGCAGATCGGGTTGCCTGCCGCCCGGCACCGGACCGCACGTGTCGCCTTCCGCGTGCCGCGCCGGCGCCACCGTGGACGGGGGGCACGGAGACCGCCGGAACGACCCCACCGGGACGCACGGACCTCCGTGACGAACAGTTGTTCGCCCGACGAGGGGCGGGCCGCCCTGCCGCCGAACGCACGGTGACCGCGGCGGCCGGTGGGGATGAACGGGCGGCGGCGGGGTACCCGATCCTGGCGCCGCTCGCACGGCGGTCGCCGCCCCTTCGTCAAGCCCTTCCGTTCACCCCGCCTTGAGGTGCGCGACGTGATGGTCTTCGTCTTCGCCGTGAGCGCGGCGTGCTGCCTGGGCATCGGCTTCGTGTTCCAGCAGAACGCCGCGCAGCGGGCCCCGATGAGCGACTTCCTCTCCCCCCGGCTGCTGCTCGACCTCGTCCGCGTGCCCCGCTGGCGGGCCGGCATCGGCCTGATGATCTGCGGGATGGTGCTCGGCGCGCTGGCCCTCGGGCACGGCGAGGTGTCGCTGGTCGAGCCGCTCATGGCCACGCACCTGCTGTTCGCCATGGCCCTCTCCCGGTGGCAGACCCGGCAGCCGCTCGGCTGGACGGGGTGGTGCGGGCTGGGGCTGCTGGCCGGCGGGGTGACGGCCTTCATCGTGGCGGGCCGGCCGCGGGGCGGCGACTCCGTCACCGACCCTCTGCGGCACTGGCTGATCGTGGGGATCATGATCGGCGGGGCCCTGCTGCTGGCGGCGGTCGCCAAGCGGGTGCGGGTCAGCGTGGAGGCCCCGCTGCTGGCCGTGGCGGCCGGGATGCTCTACGGCGTGCAGGACGCGCTGACCCGGGTCAGCGGCGAGCGGGTGTCCGAGGGCGGCCTGACCGCCCTGATCGGCAGCTGGCAGCCGTACGCCGTGCTGGTGCTCGGCGTCACCGCCCTGGTGCTGGTGCAGAGCGCCTTCGAGACGGCGCCGCTGCGGATGTCCCTGCCCGCGCTGACCGCCGCCCAGCCCCTGGCGGGGATCGCCTGCGGGGTGGGGTTCCTGGGCGACCGGCTGCGGATGACGCCCGGGGCGCTGGCCTGGGAGGCGGCCGGGCTGGCGGCGATCGTGGCCGGCATCGTCCTGATCGGGCGGCACCCGGCGATGCCGCCGGGGTCGGCGACACCGGACCGCGTGCGCGACCTTCAGCCGCGCTGACGCCGTCGCGGGAGGCCGTCGCGGGACGCCGCGGCGGGCTGATTGGATGACGTCATGGCCGAGCAGCTGAGCAAGCCCGAGGACGAGGTGCTGGACGTCGTCGACGAGCACGACCGGGTGGTGGGCCGGGCCCGGCGCGGCGAGGTGTACGCGCGGGGGCTGCGGCACCGGTGCGTCTTCGTCCTCGCCCGGGACGGCGAGGGCCGGATCTTCGTCCACCGCCGCACCGCCCACAAGCTCGTCTTCCCCTCCCGCTACGACATGTTCGTCGGCGGCGTGCTCGGGGCGGGCGAGACCTACGACGAGGCGGCGCTGCGGGAGGCCGAGGAGGAGCTGGGCGTGTCCGGGCTGCCGGCGCCCACGCCGCTCTTCCGCTTCCTCTACGAGGGGGCCGGGGGGTCGTGGTGGTCGGCGGTCTACGAGGTGCGGTGTGACCTGGCGGTCTCGCCGCAGGTGACGGAGGTGGCCTGGCACGCGTTCCTCTCCGAGGGGGAGCTGGAGGCCGCGCTCGGGGTGTGGGAGTGGGTGCCGGACGGGTTGGAGGCGTTTGCGCGGCTGCTTGAGCTTCGACGGGGTGAGGGTGCCGCTCCTCGTTGCGGCTGAGGTCACGGTGTCCTCAAACGCCGGACGGGCTGGATGTTGCCGCCCGTCCGGCGTCCGGCGTCCGGACGGTGTCACGCCACCGTCACCACGATCTTGCCCCGCGTGTGGCCCTCCGCGCTCAGGCGCTGCGCGTCCGCCGTCCGCTCCAGGGGGAAGGTCTTCGCGACCTCGACCGACAGCACCCCCTGCTCCGCCAGGCGGCTGAGCGCCGTGAGGTCCGCCGCGTCGGGACGTACCCACAGCAGGCGGCCGCCCAGGGCGCTCACGTCCGGGTCCGCGATGGAGACCAGGCGGGCGCCGGGGGCCGTGACCTCGGGCGAGGTGTGGATCGTGCCGCCGCCGACGAAGTCGAGGACGACGTCGACACCCTCGGGCGCCAGGCCGCGGACCCGCTCGGCGAGCCCGTCCCCGTAGGTGACGGGCTCGGCGCCCAGCGAGCGCAGGTAGTCGTGGTTGCGCTCGCCGGCCGTGCCGATGACCCGGGCCCCCAGATGCTTGGCGAGCTGGACGGCCATGCTGCCCACCCCGCCGGCGGCGGCGTGGACGAGGACGGTGTCGCCCTCGCCCGCCCCGGCCGCCCGCAGCGACTGGTAGGCGGTCAGGCCGGCCAGCGGGATGCCGGCCGCTTCCTCGAAGGTGAGGTCGGCCGGCTTGCGCGCCAGCGTGCGGACGGGGGCGGCCACGTACTGGGCGAAGGTTCCCCGGGAGAGGAAGTCCTCGCGGACGTAACCGATGACCTCGTCCCCCACCTGGAATTCGCCGGCGTCGGCGCCCAGCCCCACGACGACGCCGGAGACGTCCCAGCCGGGAACGACGGGGAAGACGGCCTGGATCATCCCGTCGAGGTAGCCGGCCTGGGCCTTCCAGTCGACGGGGTTGACCGCGGCGGCCCTGACCTCGACCAGGACCGCGTCCGGGCCGACCTTGGGCTCGGGCAGCTCGCCGTACTCCAGGACCTCGGGGCCGCCGTAGGACCGGTAGCTGATGGCCTTCATGATGGTGCTCCTTGTGGGGGTGATGGTCAGCCGGTCAGGCTCGGGCGGTCGCCGTCTCAGCGTCCGCCGCGGGGGCGCCGGCCGCCACTTCGGCGGCACGCATGCCCGAGACCTTGCGCAGGCCCAGCCGGGCGACGAAGGCGACCAGCAGGAACGCCGTGCCCGCGATGACGAACGTCAGCGTGAACTGGCTCTCGGCGGGCAGCTTGGGCGCGCCGGGCGGCAGGTGCTCGATGCTCTTGGACGCCAGCACCGTGGTGATCATGGCGCTGCCGATGGCGCTGCCGGTCGAGCGGGAGATGGAGTTGATGCCGTTGGCGATACCCGTCTGGTGGTGCGGCACGCTGGTGACGATCACGGCGGGCATGGCCGCGTAACCGAAGCTGATGGCCGCGCCGACGAGCATGCCGGCGGCGATGACGGAGAAGCTGTGCTCGTGGTCGAGCGCGATCCACACGAAGCCCGCGGTGCCGATGAGCGAGGCGAGCAGCAGGACCAGGCGCGGGCCCTTGTGGCGGACGAGCTGGCCGCCGACGGGGGCCGCGAGCAGCGAGACGATCGTGCTGGGCAGCAGGAACTGCACCGAGGCGCGCAGGACGGAGGCGTCGAAGCCGTAGCCCGCGACCTTCGACGGCATCTGCACCAGGTAGGAGACGCCGATGAAGAGGGCGAAGGAGCCGAAGCCGACGAGCAGACCGGCGATGTTGGCGAAGAGGACCGGGCGGTGGACGAACATCTTCATGTCGACCAGCGGCTCGCTCACCTTGCGCTCGACGAGCGTCCAGACCGCCGCCATCACCACGGCGCCGGTGAAGCAGCCGATCGTCCGGGCGGAGGACCAGCCCCACTCGTGGCCCTGGGTGATGGGCAGCAGGAGCAGGACGAGGGTGGCGGCGAGGCTGAGGGCGCCCAGGACGTCGGTGCGGCCGCCGGTGGTCTGCCGGGTGGCGGGCACGAGCGTGGCGACGGCGATCAGGGCGAGCGCGGCGAGGCCGGTGGCCAGCCAGAAGGCGCTGCGGTAGTCGGGGTTGTCGCCCGAGGTGAGCAGGCCGGTGGCGACGAGCGCGAGGCCGCTGCCGAAGGCGAGGGTGCCGCTGACCATGGCCATGGCGCCGGGCAGCTTGGCGGGGCGCACCTCCTCGCGCAGGACGGAGAGGGCCAGCGGGAAGATCGCGGTGGCGGCGCCCTGGAGCACCCGGCCGACGATCAGCCACAGCAGGGAGTGGGTGACGGCGGCCAGGACGGAGCCGGCGACCATCACGATCAGTACGCCGACGAGGGTCTGCTTCTTGCCGTGCTGGTCGCCGAAGCGGCCCAGCAGGGGGGTGAAGACGGCGGCGGAGAGCAGGGTGGCGGTCGTGACCCAGCTCACGTTGGCGGTGGTGGTCTCGAGGTCGTTCTGGATGAGGCCCAGGATCGGGACGACCAGGGTCTGCATCATCGAGACGACCATGGCGGCGAGGCTGAGGGCGAAGACGATGACGGTCTCGTTGCGCTGCCCGTCCGCGGGGGCGGTGGCTCGGTGGCTCATGAGGGGGTGGCGGTCCTTCGAGTTGCTTCATGACATGGATGCTTGAACTCATCAAGCAACTCGATGCACGGTAGGCCGAAATGCTTAAGGTAGTCAAGTTAATGTTTTACTGCTTCAAGCTCTTGAGTACACTTGAGGCATGACCGCGACCACCCCGCAGCCCCCCACCAAGGCCCAGCTCCTGGAGCTGGTGGCGGCGCTCGGCACCGCACAGTGGCAGGATTTCGCGGCCGCCGCGGCCCGCCAGGGCCTCACCTCCGTCCAGGCCAAGCTGCTCGCGCAGCTCAAGGGCCCGGTCCCGATGCGCGGCCTCGCCACCCTGCTGGTCTGCGACGCCTCCAACGTCACCGGCATCGTCGACCGCCTGGAGGCGCGCGGCCTGGTCCGGCGCGAGCCCGACCCCGCCGACCGCCGGGTGAAGAACGTGGTGGCCACCGAGGAGGGCCTGGACACCATCCGCCGCGTCCGCGCCGAGATGCAGGCCACCCACAGCGCGCTCGACACCCTGGACGAGGCGGAGCGCGCCACGCTCTACGGGCTGCTGGAGCGACTGCGTCCGGGCATGGAGCGCCGCGGCTGACGCCCCGCGCCACCGGCCTTCCCCCGCCCGTATTCTGACGGGTAGTCCGTTCCGCGCGGTTCCGCGCGGATGTCCAGGGGAGGCCACGCCAGCATGACCGTCACGACCACCACCCCGTCCGCCGGTGCCGAGGGGACGGAGCCGTACACCGTCACCCTCGCCCCGGGCGTGCGCGCGTTCCTCCAGCCCGACGGCGGCTGGTGCCTCAACAACGCGGGGATCGTCACCGGCGGCGGCCGGACGACGCTGATCGACACCGCCGCGACCGAGCGGCGGGCGCGGCTGCTGCGCGCCGCCGCCACCGAGGGCGGCGGGCCGGTGCCCACGACCGTCGTCAACACCCACCACCACGGCGACCACACCTACGGCAACTGCGTGTTCCCCGAGGCCACCGTCATCGGGCACACCGCCTGCCGCTCCGAGACCATCGCGGTGGGCCACCAGCTGCACGCCACCTGGCCCGACGTCGACTACGGCGACATCGCCATCTCCCCGGCCACGGTCACCTACTCCGACACCCTCACCCTGTACGCCGGTGACACCGAGGTGCGGCTGATCCACCCGGGTCCGGCCCACACCGTCGGCGACACCATCGCCTGGCTGCCGGAGCGGGGCATCGTCTTCACCGGCGACCTGGTCTTCAACGGCGGCACCCCCTTCCTCCTGATGGGCTCCCTCGCCGGATCGCTGCGCTCCCTGGAGATACTCCGGGAGCTGGACGCGCACACCGTCGTCCCCGGCCACGGCCGTGTGACCGACCCCGGGGCGTACGACGTCCTGGAGCGCTACTTCCACTGGGTCGGGGAGCTGGCCCGCGAGGGGCACGCCGCCGGGCGGACGCCCCTGGAGGTCGCCCGCGCCGCCGACCCCGGCGAGTTCGGCCGGCTGCGCGAGAGCGAGCGGCTGGTCGCCAACGTGCACCGCGCCTACGCCGAACTGGACGGCCTGCCCCTGGGATCGCCGCTCGACCTGGCGGGCGTCCTCGGCGACATGGCGACGATGAACGGCGGCAAGCCCATGACCTGCCACGCGTGAGCCCCTGACGCCTCCGCTCCGGGTCGTCCCGGCGGGTTTCCCCCACGCGATGCTCTAGACGGCATACCGACTGGTCGGCATGATGATCCCGGACCGGAACCGGGATCAGGACCGGGACCGCACCGTCCACAGGCTCAATTCCCCATGGAGGAGCACGCGATGAGCAAGGGCAACCCCCCAGGGCTCGATCCGGAGCGGCTGCGCGCGTATCTGGAGCGCGAGGCGCCGGGGCTGGTGCGCGGGCCGCTGACGGCGGAGCTGATCGAAGGCGGCCGCTCCAACCTCACCTACGCCGTCACGGACGGCACCGGCCGCTGGGTGGTGCGCCGCCCGCCCCTGGGCCATGTGCTCGCCACCGCGCACGACATGCGGCGCGAACACCGGGTGATCAGCGCCCTGCACCCGACCGCCGTGCCGGTGCCGCGGACGCTGCTGCTGTGCGAGGACGAGTCCGTCATCGGATCGCCCTTCTACGTCATGGAGTTCGTCGAGGGCACCCCCTACCGTACGGCCGGGCAGCTGACCGCGCTCGGCCCGGACCGCACCCGGCAGGTGGTGCTCGGGCTCGCCGACACGCTCGTCCAGCTGCACGCCGTCGACCCGCGGGAAGCGGGGCTCGCGGACTTCGGGCGCCCGGAGGGCTTCCTGGAGCGGCAGTTGCGGCGGTGGGGAAAGCAGTTGGAGGCGTCCCGCAACCGTGAGCTGCCCGGCATCGACGAGCTCCACGCCGCCCTCGGCACGGCGCTGCCCGTCTCGCCCGCCGCCACCGTCGTGCACGGCGACTACCGGCTCGACAACGTCCTGATCGGCGCCGACGACACCGTCCGGGCCGTCCTCGACTGGGAGATGTCCACCCTCGGCGACCCCCTCACCGACCTGGGTCTGCTGGTGATGTACAGCGCGCAGCGGCCCGTGCCCGGCTCGCCGATCTCCACCACCCGCGAGGCCCCCGGCCACCCCGACCCCGCCGAGATCGTCGAGCGGTACGCGGCCGGGTCGGGCCGTGACGTCTCGGCGCTGCCGTGGTACACCGCCTTCGCCTACTTCAAGCTCGCCGTGATCCTCGAAGGCATCCACTACCGCTACACCCTCGGTCAGACGGTCGGCGCGGGCTTCGACCGCATCGGGTCGCTCGTTCCCCTCTTCATCGACAACGGACTCACCACCCTGCAGGAGGGCTGAGCACCATGGATTTCGCATTCGACGCGCGGACCGAAGAGCTCCGGGGCGAGCTGCTGGCCTTCATGGACGAGCACGTGTACCCGGCCGAGCCGGTCGCCGAGGAGCAGCGGGCCGCGCTGGCCTCGCCCTGGGACGTCCCGCCGGTGGTCGAGGAGCTCAAGGCGGAGGCGCGGCGGCGGGGGCTGTGGAACCTGTTCCTGCCGGACGCCGGGTACGGTGCCGGGCTGACCAATCTCCAGTACGCGCCCCTCGCCGAGATCACCGGGCGCAGCCCCCATCTGGCGCCCACCGCCCTGAACTGCGCGGCGCCCGACACGGGGAACATGGAGCTGCTCTCCCAGTTCGGCTCGGCCGAGCAGAAGAAGCGGTGGCTGGAGCCGCTGCTCGCCGGGGAGATCCGGTCCGCCTTCGCGATGACCGAGCCGGAGGTCGCCTCCTCCGACGCCACGAACATCGAGACGCGGATCGAGCGGGACGGTGACGCGTACGTCGTCACCGGCCGAAAGTGGTACATCTCCGGGGCCATGTACCCGGGTTGCGAGATCTTCATCGTCATGGGGAAGACGGATCCGGAGGGGGCGGATCCGCGCCGCCAGCAGTCGATGATCCTGGTCCCCCGGGACACGCCGGGCCTCGAAGTCCGCCGGGCCATGCGGGTGTACGGCTTCGAGGACCACTCCCACGGCGGGCACGCCGAGGTGGTCTTCGACCGGGTCCGGGTGCCGGCCTCGCACCTCATCGGCGAGGAGGGCGGCGGTTTCGCCATCGCCCAGGCCCGGCTCGGCCCCGGCCGGATACACCACTGCATGCGGCTGATCGGCATGGCCGAACGGGCGATCGAGCTGATGTGCCGGCGGGCGGTGTCCCGCACGGCGTTCGGCAAGCCGCTGGCCCAGCAGGGCGTGGTGCAGGAGTGGATCGCGGACGCGCGGGTGGCGGTCGAGCAGCTGCGGCTGCTCGTGCTGAAGACGGCGTGGCTGATGGACACGGTCGGCAACCGGGGCGCGCACACGGAGATCCAGGCCATCAAGATCGCCACGCCGCGGGCGGTGGTCGACATCATCGACAAGGCCGTCCAGCTGCACGGCGCGGGGGGCGTGAGCCAGGACTTCCCCCTGGCCGAGCTGTGGGCGGCGGCACGGACGCTGCGGCTGGCGGACGGGCCGGACGAGGTGCACCAGCGGTCGCTGGCGCGTCGGGAACTGGGGCGCTACCGCTAGGGGGCTCCGGGGTCCGGCTCCACCGGGGCTCGGCTCCGCCGGGCGGTGCCGCGGGCGGTGGGGGTGGTCCCCGGCGGAGGCGGTTCGGCACCGCCGGGAACCGCCGTCGGGCGGCTCGCCGTCGCGGCGGGAAGAGGTAGTGGCTGCCGCCACTGGAGCGTCAAGGCCACGCCGGAGGCGGGCACGGCACCGCCGGAGACCACCATCGGGCTGCTCGCCGTCGCGGCGGAAGGGGTGGTGGCGGCCGCCGCCCCCGGAGCGTCAAGGCCCACGCCGGAGGCGGGCACGGCACCGCCGAAATCCACCGTCGGGCAGCTCGCCATGGCGGCGGAAGGGGTGGTGGCGGCCGCCGCCCCCGGAGCGTCAAGGCCCACGCCGGAGGCGGGCACGGCACCGCCGAAATCCACCGTCGGGCAGCTCG